>NZ_VFIY01000009.1 GCF_006385175.1 Emcibacter nanhaiensis | reverse complement strand
CAAGGCTTGTACTGTTTCCGATCCAAGCAGCCGGATCAGATACCGACCTGTAGCTTGCTCTACATTCACCATGAGGATATGTTTCAACACATTTGGCACCTCTGTCGGCTCGAAATCCTTCCGGCGTGGCATAGATCGAGTGCCCCTAATCTTGTTCCAATATTGAAACAGCTCCTTATGAACATCGTGTTTAAGATCTGAAAACTCTACGGGATACATAAACATAAAAACACTCCCCCACTCAGACGCCCCACCATTCCCAACACAATATGTGCTAGTTATGCGAGACTGTTATACATCATAGTTATGTATGTGACTTTTTAACTCAATTTAATACAGAAATCTACTGTTGTTAGATCACAAAGGGCACTTTTATTTAGTAAATAATTTACTTTAGGTGTATTATTATGGCCATCTTATATAAAATAAGACGAAATATTCGCGTGATAGAAGCGTGATAGAAGAAAGTGCATCCTGTAGTAACATTGAGCTAGTCCCTGGAAATTGGACAGTGACATAAGCTGCAGAAAAGTGTTTTCTGGTCTCAATTATGGAGACCACCGATGTCAAAAAGAAAACAGTATAATTCGAGTTTTAGACAATTGGATTACTTGGCAAGGGGGACTGCAAAAATGAACGAAAGATTTGAAATTGAAGAAATAGACGTAACTTTTGCCTCATTGATGTTGAAGTAGCCCGAAGTGTTTCCCTCTTCTCTCGCGAACCCCTTTGATAAGCTATAACGATCCTCGAGTGACCTGAATAGTTGCTGCTATCTCATTCATATGTGGGAGGTCACGATATACAAGACTTCTGAAATTCAGTGTTGTAAATTGCCTCAATAGATGGACGCCAATCTTCGAAATTTGAAAATAAGGGTGCTTCACCCAGCGGAATATCAAACAGCGGGGCTGTATCTTCAAAAAGAACACGCTCATCAGCGATACAACTTTCACATAAGCTCGCAAAATCCTCTGAGCCTAAAAAGTCGCTATGTTCAACCTCTCTTAGAATGAGGCAAATATCATAAAGGTGGCGAATGCGCTTGGATAGCTGGGCGGCGGGGTCATCGTGATAGCTATCTTTTACAGCTCCTAATATCTTCTCGACAAGCGTTCTCCGCACGGAGAGAACCAATACGGGGAAGGGGACTAGATCAAATTGTTTGATCAAATCATCCCGATCACTCGTAGCGAGCATTTCAGCGACAAGAGTTTGTAGCTGCATTTCGTTTGCGGGTTCTGGATTCGTGAAATTATTCACTTCTACAAGAAGATCGTTACTCGCCTGGCCATACTCACCACCCGCACCGTAACGCGGATAGGCATAGACCGTTTTCCTGTATTTCTCGCCTTTTTTAATACGCTCATCTTCAATGGCTTCCAGCCCTTCAGAGACCGTTGTTTCAATCTTCTTCAAAAGCTTCGTTTACTGACCCCGTGATCTCCCTTCGGAGAAGATTGCCAGATCTATATCTTCTGAGAAACGGTCAATGAGACGATAGGCTTTGGAGAGGGATGTACCGCCTTTAAAAACGGCATCTCGCGCGTAGTCAGACTCTGACAAGTTTTTAAGCGCCTTCGTCACCCAATAGTCTTTTTCAACATGAACCTCAGGCAGGCCGATATGTTGGGCCGTGGCCACAATCAGTTCTTGAAACGCTTCTTCATCTTCATGGAGTTTCATTAATAGATGTTCCAGTCTTTTGCATCTGGCCACTTATTCTCATCTAGATGAAGCTTATAAGTTGTTGTTGGGTTTAGATAGCTCTTGAGCTCTTGCTTCCACTTCTTTGCAACACCCTCTAGCAACAAACCAATAAGCGCCCAAACTTGAGGGTTATAATAATCCTCTGCAAATTCGATGAGCTTCTTCTTTTCAGTCCGCTTAAGGCTGTTGAGCTTCTTCTTCATGATCATCAGGGATGTATCAAGGTCTGAATCTGACACCTTCTTAATATCCTTCAGTACATCTAGATACTGAAGATAGAGCACATTCTTCTCGGAAATGGGAGCGCGCGTAGGGATTGTTTTGATCCTGATCGTGCCAAAGTCTCTAATCTGTTTTCCGCCGGCATAAGCAATCGTAATCGTGCTCGGCATCTGCGTGGTTAAGCCGAGCTGATTATATAAAGCGAGACCTGTGATATAGCCTTTACGCTTGCCTGACTTATACAAAACAGATTTAATAAGATCGTTATCGGTTGGCTTGGCTTTTCCAAGAATCCCCTTTTTAGGAACATAGAACTTACCTTTGGAAAAGCGTTCGAGTTTTCTCTCAGCGACAAGACGACTAAAGGCCTTAATCACTGCGGAAGAAGATTCAGCATATGCAGGAACGGCCTGATAGTCAAAAATCTGACCAGCAGGATATCTTTCAACAAATTTCTCAACTTCTTTTGCAATACTCATTTCTTGCTCCTTACTTTATCGATATAAGCATATTCATAAAAATGTTTCAAGTTTTTAGAGGTAAAAACATGACAAATTCATGTTTGGAGCCTAATTAAGAAAACCACTTTCTGTAAGAAGTTGTTCAACCAGCTAAGGGATCGATAGGGGCATTTATGTTTAGAAAAATGGGGTTTCCATACCACTGATTGAAGATTGGTTCAACTCAAAGCACTACTCATAAATAGGCATGTATAATGGGGGCGAATAGTTGCATATCTTTGGGAATATTCTGCTTGGGAGAAAGACAACGCGACATTTCCTCACGCTCATATGTTCAGCGTTTATCATCCTTGTGTCCGTAAGAGGGGTGATAGTACTATGAAAAGCTGGATAATCGCTCTGGCAGTATGTTTCACTCCTGCGACTGCATTTGCCGGTGAGACCAACAACCAAGCTTCCCTCACAGACAAGGATATCCGCCAGATCCTGATCCGGCAGTCCCATGCGAGTTACCCTGGGAATTGCCCCTGTCCTTACAGCCGGGTCGTTGATAGCAGCCTCTGCGGTAAGAGAAGCGCTTATTCAAGGCCAGGCGGCTATGCGCCCCTTTGTCAAGCTGTGTGTAGCAGCCGAAATACCCAAGGCAGGCGGCAAAATAGATACCCTTGCGGCATCCACACCTAAGAAGGCCGGAGAGGATCAAGGTTGTGATGCCGTGTTTTTTATACGGAATAAAGACAATCTTCTACCCAATAAGGAAGCCTGTATTGCATTCGAAAACTGGAAGTGCAGAAATGGCTTAGGTGATGTTTATTGAGAGTATTCAGATGACGACTATCTAGAGATCACAGACTTGCTCTATGAAGCAGGTCACTTGATTGACCTAGCGATCAATTCAGGGGCCAACGGGGATTTCTTGCGTGTGTTGTAGGGCCGGGCGTTACGTAGTTCCCCGAGCGTGCAGAGCAGTTTGTTGAAAAGTTGAGGAAGCATTAAAATGTGACACTTGGGACTTTAGGTGACGGCGAATAAATTCATGATTGCCATCAAATTCATTGGACAACACATACTGATGGGGCAAGGTCACAGTTGAAACACTTTAGTTTCCTCTTAAAACATGAATATGATCTCACCCCCTTAATTAATTTCAACTGAAGTAGTCGACTACTACAGTTTCGGGTATCAACATACGATAGTCCTTTATTCGGAGTAAAAATGTCTAAGAGTAGTGAACGCGAATGAAAGCAAAACTAAAACTCTTGGCAGCAGTCGGAACAGTTACACTTGGAGCCTGGATCTATTACGATTTTGTTGACACAGATTCCACACGCGAAGCTGTCAAGAAACAGGTCGAACCGTTTGTTATCGTCGAAGACGGCACTTTCGAGAAAACCGTCGACAATCTCCTCAAAAAACCTGAGGAAAAAGACAGTGAGCCGATTGCCCCTGTTGACAAAAATGGCACGGTTATACCAATCCGCAAATCCGCTCTGATACCGCAAGGACCGCTCTACGACAAAGAGGCTCCCTCGCCTGTTTTCCCGAAAGACAGCAAAGCTGTTAAGGCCATCACTCTTGACGATGCGCTGGCTGCCGCAATTGACGGATCCGATGAAGCACTCCAGCTCTTGCAGGACTTTTTTGACAAAAAGGACGGCGTTCCGGAGGAGATCGGGGAACGTGCCTCAGAAATGCTGAGCGCACTGGGCAAGATGCCGCTGGATAGTGCAGCACTTGAACAGGCAGCGCGGAGAGTCATTGACGCAGCGGCACGCTCCGCCACTTCTGCTTATGCCATGCCCTTTACCTCTCTGTCTGATTTCGGCCTGACGGCCGGGGATTACGGTTGGGACTTTGGTCCCGACGGCAAAACGCCGCATCGCGGCTTTATGCGTGTTGGCCCGAAAAGCAACCTGATCAGCGGCAAAGGCTTGGTCGCCTTGGAAGCCAGCCCTGAGAATGATTTCATCAAGGACGGTGTTCTCAATGTGAATAAATTCGGCACCACAGATGTGGAAGCTGGTACTTACCGCCTGTATGTGGTCACCACAACCCTCCCCTCTGGAGGCAGGCTGGCTTATCCCTTTGGCCGAAAATTCGGCTTTAACGGCAATGAACTCCGGGTTGTTGATGTCGGCGCCGGCAGCAGCAAGCGTCAGGCAAAACTAACTTCCCGCGGTATCGTGCTTGAAAGCCGTCCGGGCGAAATGGATGGCGAAACACCTCTGGTTCCCGTAACGTTCGGCAAAGAAGGAGAGCCAGAAGGTTGGCTAATCACTTCCCTGATCCAGACCAATGGCGAACCGGTACGTCTCTCTTTTGAAAAACTTGGCAACGAAGAAACCTATATCGTCAGCATTGTCATCAGTCCGACGAGCCTGGAGGAATTTGAAAACCAGCTCAATGAGCAATTGCTGGCCTTCCTGAATGATGTCGCTCCGGCCGCTGGTGGTCCGGGTCATACAAGACCGTTTGGTAATGACTTTACCGCCAAGACCATCGCACAATTCTTTACCAATCCCAATACCCGTTCCGGCCTTGGCTCTAACGCCAGTCCGGTCGAGGCCTTTAGCAGCGGAGGTGGTGTTAGAGTTATCGTAATAGATACAGATACGGCTGCCAGTACGGGTGATTATAAACTTGAGGCAAATGCGATTCCAGAGCAGACTATCTACCTGGGCGATGATTTTGACCTTAACGGTTGCGGTTCAACCCTGAACGAAATCTCCCTGTGTGACCTGTTTGCCGGGCGGCAGGAAAACGAGCTTCTTCTGCAACAGGTAGAACCGGAATTGTTCGATATCCGCTGGATTCTAGACGGTGAAGAACTGAATATCGGCGACAGCAGCAATCCACTTGTTCTGAGTGATGTGATCAAGGACAATCCGGAGCTGTTTATGGGCGCTGGCAGCTATGAAATCGTGCTTAGCATCGTTTATGAAGATGGTCTGTCTGACACATATGAAATGATTTTGCATATTATAAGGATTTCTTTACCTCCGACGCTTTCACTGGCTATTATCGGACTGTTACTGATTATTCGCCGCAAAAATCTGAATAAATAGACAACGCATCAAATAAGCAGGGGCAAATCATTGCGCTGAGGAGTCATCATCAGAACTATCTTGGTTGCTACGTTCATCATTTCCGGTGTCATCACCTTTTGGTGCCGCCGAGATTCAGATCGGCACCCTGGATCTCGGTGGCGGAGCTCTGCCTATTTAGTTGGCGATGAGAGTCTCATTGCCGAAAGCGATCTTTGATCACCAGGTCGCGAAGGTAGTTCTTGTTGAAGGAGACAAGCATGCCATTACCCCAAGGCTTTCCTTGCCTGCTTTTTTTGAGACAAGTTCATGCAGGCTGAGTTTTTTGAAGTGGAAGGAGAGTTCAAGTAACACAGTATGCTTCAAGCCAAAATGTATCCTATATCAAAGGCAAAACTGTTCTACAAACAGGGAATTACTTGCTGGCGGCTTCCCGATAATCATGACGAAGAACCTGAAGATAGAGAAACTTGGGAAGGGCGGCAAAGTGGGTGAGAGAGAAGAGCTGCCGAGGACATGCGTTTTCTGTGATTGGTCTTCCATACTCATAGGTATTTGCTTCTTTCTGGCGTAGAGAATTGTCCAATTTCGTAGTTTGCAATTCTTGATGCTTGGGAAATGAGGTGTAAAATTTACACACTGCTGTGTTGTCAATGAAACAGGCAAAATGTGGGAGCTTGAATTTAGCGGCAACAATCAAACCGAGGGAAAAACACCACTAGGACCCGAGGCTGCAGAAAGTTAGCAACTTCTACTATATTTCAACTTCTGAAATTTGAAGATTGCAGAACTATGATTGTAATGAGGTAACCCAATTACTACTTGGAAGACAGGGGTGGATGTGTTGCGGGGTTCAGCGTATAGAAGATATGGAAAAAGATTCCTTGATCTAATCGGGGCCGTCTTGCTTTCAGTTACCTTTTTTCCAGTGTTGTTGCTTGTCGCGATTGTTGTTCGGATCAAGCTGGGATCTCCTATTTTCTTCAAGCAGGAACGACTTGGTTTGGACGGTGTTACATTTGTAATATACAAATTTCGTACCATGACAGATGAGCGGGACGAAAAGGGTCATTTGCTGGAAGAGCAGCACCGTTTAACCCGGTTAGGCAGATTTTTGCGAGATTGGAGCATTGATGAATATCCTCAACTCTGGAATGTTATGCGTGGAGATATGGCACTGATCGGTCCACGGCCATTAATCGCAGAATATGCCACTCGGTATTCTAGTGAACAGATGCGTCGTCATGAAGTCAGACCAGGCATTAGTGGTTGGGCTCAGGTTAATGGGCGTAACGCCATAAGTTGGGAGCAAAAATTTATTCTAGATGTCTGGTATGTCGATCATTACAGCTTTCTTGTGGACTTGAAAATTCTCTTTTTAACTTGGTTGGTGGTTCTGAAGCGAACAGGTATATCGCATGGGAACCATGTTACTATGCCAAAGTGGAAGCGCCGCACGGAGACAGAATTTGGGGAAGAATTATGGTAGCTGGATACGGGCGCAGAAGAATGGCGAAGATTAATTCACGGAGTATCGCAGTAGAATGCAATTGCTTGCTGTCGATCCAATGTTTGATAGAATTTTCTTTGTCTCCTATTGGGGCCCGTCATTGTCATCAGTTCTTTAACTATGCAGTCAATCGAGTTGAATAGAGGGAGTATTCACTTGCCCTCAGAGGGCGTTATACCGGGAAAAACTCTAATATATCCATTTAGGATTGACCTTAACTCTGCTTCCACTTTCCTTTCAGGCTTGTCTACAACTTGAATGCTAGGGTCAGCTGGTACATGCGAGGTTCGCCGAAGTTGATCTGGCGACGAGGAAATAGAGTAGTACCTGGACTGATATCCATAGCATTACTAAGATATCTTTGGTCCAATAGATTCTGCGCCGATGCACTCAGCACCCAGCGACTATCCTCGCTTTCAAGGGATGCATAAAGATTCAGCAGCCCGTATGCTCCCTGTGAGGTTCCCTCATGATTGAAAACCGAAAAATAGACTTTATCTTGCCATGTATACTCAACACGCAGTGTAGCTGTCAGATCATCGTTCAGGGAGTGGGAATATTCTCCTGACATTGATACTTTGAATTCAGGTGATCGCGGTAACATATTGCCGGAGAGGTTCTGGATGTTAAGACCGGTGGCAGGGTTGGTTTTTCCCAATTCTGGAAAGATTGTGTCAGCTGTTCTTAATTCCGTTAGT
Organism: Emcibacter nanhaiensis; assembly: GCF_006385175.1. Classification (NCBI taxonomy): domain Bacteria; kingdom Pseudomonadati; phylum Pseudomonadota; class Alphaproteobacteria; order Emcibacterales; family Emcibacteraceae; genus Emcibacter; species Emcibacter nanhaiensis. The sequence continues at coordinate 41,168 of NZ_VFIY01000009.1, read as the reverse complement.
TTTGCATTCAAGTAAGAACCGGCAAAATCAAGACGGAAATTATCGGTCACAAGGGCATTTATTTCGATTTCAATTCCCTTTATTTCTGCCTTTCCGGCGTTGAGAACCGTTGGCAAGAAGCTGCCGTCGAGGCCAAAAACATGTTGCTGGATTCCTGTGTAGTCTGCATAGAAGGCGGCAGCCGACATAAAGATCCGGTTGTCAAAAAGTTTCAATTTGCTTCCTACTTCATAACTCCAGACGGTTTCCGGTTGGTAGGGGCCAAAGGTCAACTGGAATGTGTTGAATCCGCCTGATTTAAAACCTTTTGAGATGCTGCCATACAGCGTTATCATTTCTGTTGCTGTATAATCTACAGCAAACCGGGGAGTCCAGGCGCTGAAGGAAGCGTTTTCATCACGACGCGTAATTGCTTCCTTTGTACTTTTCCAATCGTAAGTGTAGCGAACGCCGGCCGAGAGTTGAAACTTATCGGTTAGCTGATATCTAAGTTGTGCATATGCGGAGTAGGATGACAGGTTATTTTCTGGAGTATCAATAAAAAGTCCGGGAGCTAGTCCTAGAACAAGCTCAGACACAAAGTGTATTGGTTCTCTGGCATTCTGGCGTAAGTAAAGTCCCCCCATTATAAGGTCCAGTCTATCGGTTAGATTTGTTGACAGGGTTAACTCTTGTGATAATTGCCAGACGTCGTAGTTTAATTCGGGAAATTGTGTAACGCTGAGGCGAGTTCCATCTGTATCCAGAGAGTTTTTGTCGTTCAGGTCAATATAGGAGGTGGTGGAGAGCAATGAGATAGATGGAGAGATTGCCCACCTCAAACCCAGGGAACTATAAACTTGTTTCTTGTTTCCTGAACTGATTTGATCAGCTTCAAGAATGAGTTTGTCCGGGTCAACTTCCTTAACTCCATAAAATTCTCCCAGAGAAGGTACGTCAGGCCGGATACGTCCCAGTTCGAAAGTTCCCTGTTTCACAGAGTTGTCAGTTATTATGCCAACTATCAGCGTCGTCTCCAGGGTATCCGACAGGTTTGTTTCCAATATTCCGCGTAATTGTATCCTGTCTTTTGTGGCGATGTCTTTGTTGAGAAAACTGTTATGCAACCATCCGTCGGCCCGGTCGCTTTTGATCGCCAGGCGGCCTCGAACCTTGTTATGCAAAATCGGTCCGCTAATATATCCTTCCAGTCCGATATGATTATAGTTACCAAGTGAAAGTTTTGCACCGGCTTCAAACTCATTCGTTGGGCGTTTCGAGTAAATGTTGATTGCTCCACCAGTAGCATTCCGGCCATTGACCGTTCCTTGAGGTCCACGAAGGATCTCCACATGCTCCACGTCCAGAAAGTCAATGTCATAAAAGTTGGGACTGGACAGAGGAACTCCGTCCTGATTAACAGTCACACCCGGTTCGGCGCCGATGTTGAGAAGTTCGGCGCCGATCCCGCGAATAGAAATTATGTTGGCACCAGAATTCTTGGAAAATTGTATGCTGGATACAATAGTACGCAGTTCCTGAAGGCTATCCACACCCGATCTGAATAAATGGTCACTTTGCAGTGCGGTTACTGCGAAGGGTGTGGCCATGACGCCTTCCTCGAGTTTGTCAACTGTAACTACTATTTCTTCAAGTTCTATGGCGTGCCGTTTTCGATGATCCGCATGAGATTCCTCGCTGAGCACTGCAAGAGCATTCTCCTCATAATGCGCTTCAGTAAAAGATATGGCGCACGTGCCAGTGCAGGATGGGAGAGGGTGTGTTATCGCTCTTTTCCTTGCATGACCGACTATCGGCGTAGCCGTTGAAGAGAAGTCAGTAGACCTATCAATGCAGGACCGCGCCCTGTTTGACTCGATCGCCGGAATAGACTGATGGCCTGTTCGAGCAAGGGAGGGGAAATCATCCACTATTGTGAACTTGTTAAATGATCTCTCCACGCGTTGTGTACAAGCTTTATACTTCAGAGTGTAAAGCGAGTAAGACTCCGATGCATGTAAATGCAAAGACCCTATGAAAATGGCAACTGCTGCCAAACTGAACGAAAATATACAAATCACTTTTACTTCCCCCTTCTCTGAAGCATTTTTGTTGATACAAAGGTGTAAAATTCCGCCCCATGTGCGAGTAACACTCACTCTTAATGAGGTCTAAAGATGACGGCGCTTTACTCGGATTTGGTTTCAGGACGGATTTTATATTGGGTGATGTGAACGCATGAGATATTTCAATTCGCTTTGTTGGAAATCTGACTGCAAGTAGCAAGTTTTCTCTAGTTGCAAGGCCGTAAGTTTCACCCTATTGCTATCTTAAAGTGCCGGGAGAGTATCCGAACTTTTTCGTGAACGCGTTGATAAAATGGTTCACATGAGAGTATCCCAACCGGGCGGACAGAACCTTCATAGGGAGTGGTGTCTGTGCAAGTGCAATATGTGCTTCATTTAGTCTGCGATCATTAAAATAGCTATAAATTGGTTGACCGTAAGTTTGCTTAAATTGCTCATTCAAGGTTTTAGCTGACGTGTGGTATTTTTGGGCCAATTCAGTAAGGCTGGGAATTTTCCCCTCACAATTGATTAATTCCGCATGCAGCTCCCGTACGACGTCATCAGCTTGGTGAATATCGCAGTTTTGGTCGAACCGGGAGAGAAGGAAACTCCCCAGTATGCATAGGTATTCCAAAATATGGCTCTGAACAAATAACTTCTTCATATCCCCCCGAACATCCCCGCTTATACTCTTGTAGAGTACATTGGATATATGTTGAGGAATAAGCATCGATCGCGCTTCAGGGGCTCTGGAAAGCTGTAATGCATGGAGTAGTTTCTGAGTTAGGGGCTTACCGATCAAGGCTTCAAGATTCGCTTTTTCCATTTTCAAGACTGTTACGGAAATGGTCTCATTTGTACTTAGAACTGGTATAAAATCCAGTTGTCTCACAAAGTGGAAAAGGTTTCTCGATGTGTCAAAATGTAACGTTTTGTCGACACTTTTCTCTTCCACTTTGATGGAACCGGAGTTGGCGGCTTGAATGACTAGAGCAGGGGCTTCAAAGGCGGTCTGGACTCTGGCTAAAGGGATACTTTCCTGCTGGATTGAAGGATCAAATGTATGTATGCCACGCGTGATCGCCAATCCGGCACTGAGATTTAACACTTCGATGTGTGTTTCTACCAGGCCGCCTTCCATCGTAACATTATGTATCTCAACATCTTCAGCTTGCCCCGACTTTATACCGTCGTGATCTGTTTCGATCAGCCACTCTGCTGTGCAACTTTTTATAGTGGGCTGAACAGTTCTTTCAGACGTTTCCATTTTCCCCTCCCGGTCATTATGGAGTTTGCGCTACTTAAGAACCCTGAATTTACTTTCCTATAATTTGCTAGATAAGCCCCTGATTGCATTGATGCTTAAACTTTTAATTAATGTCAGGAAAGCTTTTTTTCACTTTTTCGTAGAAGAAATCCTTGAGCTCGTAGAACAGCGGTCTCGCAACCATGGGTTAGGGAAAGTAAGATGCAAGTCAACAAGTTATACGGGGCTCTTTAAATAGTATCAGGGTAGCGGCGGCATTTTGTTTTCCAATTGGCGTCGCAAGTGATGATGTTTTTGCCTGAAGGGGGGGCGAGAGTGACGATAGTATATCATAGGGATTTCCCTGAGGGGATGCCGCCGAAAAGCAGTCTTGCGGCTAGTGGGCACCGAGGGGACTCGGGCTGGGCTGGTGTGTCAGTGGCGGGCGAACGTTTCTCAAAAAGAAATGTATTTTTGCGTATTCCAATAATGCCCTTCTGGACGGGGCGGTTGGGTTCTCTTGTCATGCTTGCAGTATGGGCGAGGAAGGCGTTTTTGTGCGTCAATACAGTTATGCGGGAAGTGATTGAAGCGAGGCGAGCCAAAAATCTTTTGTTTAGATGGAGGCGTTTTGGATTGGCCGAGTTTTGTGGAAGGCATGCGCTGATTGCCGTCGCGGTTCTTCTGTCGCTGGGGTGCAATGTCGTTTTTGCTGAAGTTGCTGCCGTAGAAACCGGAAACAAGTTGTTGCGAGTTTCCGGATTGACGCTGGATGCCTTGATAGAACGAGCTATTGAGCGGCATCCCCAGGTAATGTCTTCGCGAGCTACGCTTGAGGGGGCTGAGGCTGAAGTTGCTGAAGCTAAATGGCAGTTCTATCCCAGTCCTACCGTGGGAGTAGAGCAGGATACCGGCGGAACGGATGTTGTGGTGGCGCTGGAACAGCCTTTGTGGACCGGTGGACGTTTGAGCTCTGATCTCAGGGGGGCTACTGCCCGTGCAGGTGCCCAGGAGAAAGGCATCGAATTGAGTCAACTGGATATTGCATTGAAGGTTGTTGAATCCTATCAGCTCTGGAAACAATCTGTGGCTCGTATCCGCGTGGTTCAGCGGCGGATTTCCAGATTATCAGAGTATGACCATATGATCCGACATCGGGTTGATGCCGGTGTTTCCGCCCAAGGTGATCAAGATCTTGTTTCAACGAGAGTAAGGCAGGCGCAAAGCGATTTGCAGGCGATTGAGGCGCAGGAGCGAAGCGCTCTTGCCCATCTCTCTGAGCTTGAGGGCGTCTCGTTGGGCTCAGTGGATGTTTCAGAAGAGATTGAGGGTAGGCCTGTGGAGTCCTGTGCTGTCTTGATAGAGCGGGCGTTCGCGCTTCATCCCGGTCTGCAGAGGTTGAAATATGAAACTGCTGCGGCTCGAGCCGAAGTGGACAGTAGTGCAGCGTCGGCCTGGCCGAATTTGGTGGCGCGTGCAGAGTATCGCCATGGAGATCTTTCTTCTACAAACGACCGCGATGATTTCCGGGCCCTCGTCGCCTTGAGATATGTGCCGGGAGCAGGATTGTCTACTCTTTCGAGGGTGCGCGCTCAAAAAGCGCGAGTTCGAGCCGGGGAAGAAGCGATGAATGCAGCTCGGCGTGACATTTCAGCGCAGCTTCAATCCGAATGCGAAAACTTTCAGGCGGTTGTCCGCAGGAAAGAAGTTTTGCAGCAATCGCTGGAAGCCAGTCGGGGTGTGTTGGACTCCTACACAAGATTATTCGTTGCCGGAAAGCGAAGCTGGCTGGATGTCATAAATGCGGCGAGGGAGCTGGCTGCAATTGAAACTTCCCTTGCGGACATTGAGGCTCAGTTTGTGGGGGCGACATACAGGCTGGAGATTTTGACGGGGAATCTGGAGAGATTTGGAGTGGGGCATGAATAAAGAGTTATATTCTCCTGAAAAAACAATGGCTTGGTTAAATAACCGGTTAAGTGGCATATTCCCGAATGTGCGCAGGTTGTCACGTAGGGAACTTGCTGTGCTGAAAGGGGAATATCCGGATTTGCTACAGCAAGGTGAGCCGGCATATCGGGTGGCACTGCAGAAATGCCTGGTTGATGTGCTGGGCAGGGCACTGTCTGTTCGTGCGGGGTCCTGGACAAGGTCCCTCCAGGAAACCGACCTTCCCTGTCTTATGGTCTCCCCGGCTGGGCAAATCAGCTTGGTTTTTGAATTCTCTCCGACGCGAGGGTGGGGCCTAGAGGATGTTTCGTCCAGGGAGTATGTGAGTGAATTTCCCGATGGTGCAGAATTTTGCCGGATTTTTGATCCGGGGGTTGGTGCGAACGGAAGTTTTTCCGCCAAGAAGTTGTTCAAGCAGGCGCTCAGGGAAAGACGCAGGGTTTTTGTCTTCTCCGCGCTTGCAGCATCAATGGTCAGTTTCCTGGCGCTCGGCACATCACTATATTCCATGCAGGTATATGACAGGGTTATTCCGACACAGGGATATTCAACTCTTATTGTTCTCACTATCGGTGTCGGCATTGCGATATTTCTGGAATTTGTTCTAAAGCTAACAAGGTCCGCTATTTTGGAGGCGGCGATACGGGATGTGGATTCTGAAGTTTCGCACGGTGTATTCAAACGGCTTCTTACAATACGTCTTGATCAGTTTCCTGCAAGTGTGGGGACGCTTGCGGCCCAGTTGCGAAGCTACGAAACCATTCGGACATTCTACTTCGCAGCAACACTATATGCGATTGACATACCCTTCGCGCTTCTGTTCCTGTGTGTTGTGTTCTTCCTGGCTGGCCCTGTTTTGGTGGGAATTATTTTGAGTTTTGTCGTTTTGGCTGTTGCTGTCGGGATGTTGTCCAGAACTCAAATTGTCAAACATACGCGTACCGGTACAGCTTCTTCAAACCGAAAACTTGGCCTGTTGGTAGAAGCGGTGGAAGGCGCTGAAGTCATCAAGGCAACGGGAGCCGGCTGGCTGGCGCAAATCAAATGGGGCTCTCTCAGCCAGGACGCCATTTCGGATGATCTGAAAGTTCGGCGGTATCAGGAGTTGGCGAGTTTTGCGTCAGCTTCGATGCAGCAGCTCAGCTATACGTTGCTTGTTGCATCGGGGGCATTTATCGCCATTACCGATGGAACGATTACCATGGGGGGACTGATTGCATGCGCTATTCTTTCCGGTCGCATCCTCACCCCTATTGGCATGCTTCCCGGTCTGATTGTGCAATGGGCACATGCGCGAATGGCGATGGAAAACCTGGAAAAAGTGTTTGCCCTGCGCAACGATAACGACACTTGCAACCAACCGCTTGTTCCAGAACGGCTTCACGGGGGATATGAACTTGAGGGTATCAGGTTCACTTATGCTGCGGGTGGCCAGCCGTTCTCCATTGATAAACTTGAGATAAAGCCAGGAGAGAAGGTGGCGCTGCTTGGCCCGATTGGTGCCGGAAAGTCAACGTTGCTGAAGCTGTTGGCAGGTGTGTATGCCCCCAAAGATGGACGAGTCCTTCTTGATCGACTGGATATTCAGCAGATATCCAGACCGCATCTTAGTGAAGTTGTAGGTTATCTTCCTCAGGAAGTGAGACTTTTTGCAGGAACCTTGCGTGAGAATCTGCTCCTTGGGATGTCGGATATTAGCGAGGAGCAGCTTGTTGCGGCCGCCACGGCGACCGGGTTGATGCCTTTTATTTCTTCCCATCCTCAAGGGCTGGACCTGACGATTACCGAGGGCGGCAATGGTGTTTCCAGAGGGCAAAAACAGCTTATTGCCTTTACCCGGCTCTTGCTGTCCCATCCGGAGGTTTGGCTTTTGGATGAACCGACTGCGTCGATGGACGACGGTTCGGAACGCTCTTGTCTTATGGCATTGCGCCAGATGATTTCTCCTGAAAATACATTGGTTCTGGTGACGCACAAGCCAGCGCTGCTGAACTTGGTTCAACGGATCATTGTTGTGACGTCTGCAGGCGTTGTAATGGATGGTCCCCGGGATATGGTCATCGCGCGATTGCAGCAGAATCATCAGGCCGCTACTGGCCCTGTAAATCAGGACGTGAAAGATGAAAACGGGGGTGAACGACATGTCGTAGCCCAGGGAGGTGCGGAATGAGTTCCTCCATCTCACTTTCTCGGAAAAACGACAGCACCGCACTTGGGCGGGAATATTGGCTGTTGCTTGTGATTTTTGCGGGGCTCATTGCCTTAGTCGGATGGGCATCCATGTCCAAGATCGCACAAACATCAAGGGCCCAGGGGCAGGTTATTGCCCGCTCCCGTACTCAGATGATCCAGTCGGCAAATGACGGCGTGATAGAGAAACTTCTTGTATTTGAAGGGGATAAGGTTCGAAAGGGTCAAATCCTTGTGCGTCTTGATCGCACGCAGGCTGAGGCCGCAGTCGAAGATAGTCTGGCCAAAGTCGCAGCATTGCGTGCGCATTTGGTGAGATTGAGGGCCGAGGTGTTCGGCCGGGAGCTGGCTTTTCCTCCGGAGGTCACCCGTTATGAAGAGTTTGTTGAAAATCAAACACAGTTATATAAGGCCCGATTGCGTGCACTGGATGAAGAGATATCTGCACTCAACCGGAACCTGGAGCTTGTACGAGAGGAAATATTGATCAGTCAGAAGCTGGTTCGGGATGGTGATGTCGGCAAGATCGAGCTTTTGCGCTTACAACAGAGGGAAGCGGAACTTCAAGGGGCGGTTTCCAATCGCAGGAATAAATATTTTGCTGACTCCCAGGCTGAAATGACAAAAGCTGAAGAGCAACTCGCGAGTGAGGAGCAGATCCTTGCGGAGCGGAACGAAATTTTAAACCGGACGGAGATCAAGGCTTCCTCCGATGGTGTAGTACGCCGGATATATTTTACAACACCCGGAGCAAAATTGCGTCCCGGTGATGTCGTTCTGGAGTTGGTTCCCACAGACAGTGATTTGGTTATCGAAGCGAAGCTTTCTCCTGCGGACATGGCGAAAGTTCGAGCCGGTCTTCCTGCCTATTTCAAGGTTGATGCCTATGACTATTCCATTTACGGCAGTTTCAAGACGGAAGTCATCTATATCAGTCCCGACGCGTTGAGCGAGAAAGCGCCGACGGGGGAACAAATTTTCTATCAAGTATGGTTGAAAGTGGACAAGTCAGATCTCCTGGCCTGGCAGGAAAGCCAGAGGCAGGGGAAGCTCGTTGATATTAAACCCGGGATGACCGGCACTGTTGAAATTAATACGGGGGAGAGAACGGTTCTTTCTTATATAGCCAAGCCAATAGTCAAGACGATGTCGGAATCATTATCTGAACGATAAATCTATAGATCAATTTAGACGCAATAAACAGGAGACCATTATGGCCTATTCTAAAGTCTCAAAAAGGGAAGAAACTAAGGACACCGATGTGAGCAGAGCAGCGGGGATGGATGTGATGAATGGCGCTCCATCAGCTGAAACCAGGGGAAATTCTTCTGAGAAAACTCATAAAAGGTCAGAAACTTCCGAGCGAATTTCAAAGTACGAGAAAGAACGGTCTGAGAAGACGGAAGACGACGAAGAAAAACGTTCCGATGATAGCGAAACCGATGACGTCACTTCCGATGTTGCTGAAGATGTCCCGGCGGATGACGGTGCCTTTCAGGTGGCTTATCTGGAAAGTTCAGAGAATAACCTTGAAGTGGATAGCAATGAGGGCAATCCTGCCACTGAAGCAGCGACAGAAGAAGAGGGATGGTTTTCTTCTCATGAGGCGCTTGTTTTTGGTGTGGGTGCTCTCGGGATTACAGCCCCACTCTGGGGTGACGAGGTTTTTGGAGGTAGTGACGACAAACTCGAGTTTATCGATGGGAATCTTACGATTGAGTATCTGGAGAATGGAACGGAGTCTGTACTGACAGCGGAAGTGTCAGGCGGTAAGGGCTCCATTACCTTCAGTCTTGAAGGCGAAGATGCGGATGCTTTCAATGTTGATCCCTCGACGGGTGAAGTAACTTTTAAGGCCAGCCCCGATTATGAAATGAAAACTTCCTATAATATCACTCTTGTCGGGAAGGACAATTCCGGAACAAGCGTAAGTCAGGATATCGTGATCAATATCATTGACGTTCCTGAAACGGTAGTTCAGGGGAAGGTTGCCGCAGGGCTGGTTTACGACGGTGTTACGGTCACGCTCTATGATGCGGACGGTGCCGTACTTGGAACTTCCGACGTGGATTCCAACGGGCACTATGAAATCGTGCTGGCAAGCGATTATACGGGAACGGTTCTGGCTGTTGCGACGGACGTTAATGACGGGGAGGTCAATTACAACAGCGAAGTCACTGGTCTTTCCTATACAATGACGGGTGATTTACGTGCAGCACATGTGATCGATGTAGCCGCGGGCGCCACTGTAACCCTTAATATTACACCGGCAACCGAACTTGCTGCATTGATCATGGGGGCCGGTACAACGACGCCGACTGCAGATGCGGGAACGATAAACGGTGTCAACGTTGCTGTTGGAACAAGGCTTGGCGTTCTTGGCGATCATAATGTCGTTACCTCGGATGTAGTAACGGTTGACCAGTCCGATTTCTCAAGTGCGTCCGACGTGGCCCAGTCATATGGTCAGGCACTGGCAATTCTGGCAGGTGCGGAGAATGTTGAACGTACTGGAGGCAGTCAGGATCCTGTTGGAGACAGTCTGGGTGTGTTGGCTGCCGGACTGTCTTATGATAGCGGCAGCGGTGACGTTTCCTATACAGACAATAGTTCCGGGGTTGCAGCGGAGACCCTGTTTAAAGATGGTGCTGCCGAGTTTGACAGTGAAGCACCTGACGGTACACCTTTCAAAGGAAGCGCGGAACAGTCAGTTGTCGACAATGGAACATTGACAGCTCCCACACTGGTTTCGGTGGAGCGCGGGACGACAAGTGGGGTTGGTAGCGACGGTCTGACGGCGGTTGACAGTGTCGCTTATACGGTAACTTTCAGCGAAGCTCTTGGTGCAACACCGGCAGTTTCTGATTTTATCGCATCTCTGGCGGGGGCGTCGGTGTCCGCTGTGGCGCCGGTTTCCGGTAGTGAAAACGTCTTTACAGTAACGATCGATTTGACGAGCGCCACGCAAGACGGTGCCCTGTCGCTCGGCATTGCCGGTGGGAGCACGATTGTTGACAAAGTGGGACTTTCACTTGCGTCAACGACTCCTTCCGGTTCCAACGAGACTTATATCGTGGACCGGATCAATGAAGCGCCTGCCTTTGCACAGGCCAGTGAAACTGCAAGCTTCGAAGAAAACGCAACGGGTGTTGTCTATACGGCGTCTGCTACGGATCCGGATCCTCTCGCTGCAAACAGTAGCTTGACGTATAGTTTGGGGGGAACGGACGCGGCAGCATTTTCAATTGACGGTGCAACGGGAGAAATTTCATTCGTAGCGTCACCGGATTATGAAGCTCAAGACTCCTATGCAATCACTGTGACGGCAAGTGATGGTTCATTGACCGATAGCCAGGATGTTACGGTCAATGTGACAAATGTCAATGAAGCTCCTACTTCATCGGCAGTTACTGCCAATAGCGCTGTTACTGGTAAAGCCTATTCATTCGATATTAGTGGAAGTTTTTCTGATCCGGATGCCGGAGATACACTTTCCTATAGTGCGAGTGGTTTGCCGGCAGGCCTTAGCATCAACAGTGCAACGGGTGTTATTTCGGGGACAGCCTCGGGCGTGGGAACGGGCGATGTTACAGTAACCGCGACCGATGGTGGTGGGTTGACGACGGAGCAGACTTTCTCATTGGAGGTTATTGACCAACTCGCATTTACCAGCAACGTCGACAATGTGACTAACCTGGATGTCCACTCCAATATTGTGTTGACCGCAAGCGAGGATGTGACAGCGGTTTCCGGAAAGATGATCCGAATTGTTGACGACACGGCGACGGGCTTCCACGGGGAAACCGTGACGCGGACATTTACCATTGATGCTGGTGATACGTCGCAGGTGACAATTTCCGGCAATACTATCGTTATAGATCCGACGTTTGATCTCGATCTTGGGAGCGATTATCACATTGAGATTGATGCTGGCGCCTTTACCGGAGCATCAAGTGGGTTGTCTTCCGATGCGGTAAGCGATCCGACAGCGTTGAATTTCACAACAGTTACTCCCGGATCCGCGCAATCCGGCGGGCTCTCTGCCGCTGCCGCGTCGCAGATTATGACCGACACGGATGCCCTTGCAGCAAGTTACAGTTTTCTTGACATAGGTGGGGTCGGCAACACGCTTGCCGCGAATGCTGCTGCGACATACGACCTGTCAGGAGGCAGTTACGCTCTTGTTTTTGTCGATGCCGATCCCGATCCGGCGAACTCTGGAACAGACTTTGACGGTGTTCAGGCTGATGCGGACTTTTGGGTCGCTTTAAGTGAATTTGGAGCGGATGACAGAATTTACATCGATGATCAGGCTTCTGATCTCAGTACGAGTGCAAATGATCTGTCCCTTGATTTTTACGTCCACAGTGGGTCTGCACCAAGCCAAATGCAATTTGCACGCGCAACAGGCGGGATTTCCGGCCAAAGCTGGCTTGATGTGACGGTTGCCGGCTCAACGGACGGCTATGACAATTTGTCAGCGTTAAATACCGCCCTAGGCGTGACGGATTCCGCCGTGATTTCAGGGTGATTGAACTCTGAACGTAGAACCATACTGCAGCGACATCCAAAGCTGATGTCGCTGCGCAAAAGAACAATTAAGTTGATTTGCCGGCGTCAATTGCGTGCAGGCGAAAGATATTAGGAGTGAGCGAGCTATGCCCATTACATCAAAATATGTCATCATGTCGTCTCCTGGATCAAACTACCAGGAATTTGCTCTGGATTATGGGCTACTGACATTATCAGGGCAGTCGATCCAGTTTCTCGGCTCCACAGGTGTAGACGCGGTGTTTGTCCGCCCGGGTATCTCATTTGATTTCACGGCGAGTGGTGCTGGCGCCGATCGGATATATTTCTCTGGGCTGTTCTCAGATTATACATTGTCTCGCTCGGGAACACGTATGACCCTGGAAAGGGAAGTGGACGGTAAAACTGAAACCGTTACGGTTACCCGTTCCGGATCATCTGCGGCAAGTGATGTCCTTGTTTTTGCCGACGGTACTGTCAGCTCTTATGACCTTTATACTCATCTTGCTTCCGGGGGTGCGGCACCGGTGCCCGATTCCGGAACAGAAACATCAGCATCTCCAAACTTGCCGAGCAGCTTCGATGCGGAAACCAAAGCAGCTGCCATGGATGCTTCGGGTATTGAGTTTGCCCCCTCGCAACCAGGAATGAGCTTCACGACCATCGGGAGCTTGGGTGTCGACAAAGTTTATGTCAATCCAGGGGCAACGGTTGACGCCACGGCGTTGGGTGGTGGTATTGATATTGTCTATTTTAGTGGAAATTTTGCCGACTATACAAAAACTGTTGCTGGAACGACGCTGACACTGACACGTACGGTGGGGGGTAATACGGAAACTGTTACGGTTGCGGCAGGTGGGGGAGCCCTAAATGACCAATTGGTGTTTGCCGATGGATCGGTGCGCACGAAAGACCTGAAAGATGTTCTTGGCAGTGATCCGAACCCTCCGCTGACAAGCGTCCCCGGGAACAAGCCTGCCCCGGGTAGTCTGGGCCTGGCTCTCACGCAGGATACAGGGAGTTCGGGTGCTGATGGCGTGACTTCCGATGGGACAATGGAAGTTTCCGGGATTGATACGGATGCCAAGTGGCAATATTCCGTCGACGGCGGTGAAACCTGGCTGTTGGGGACGGGATCGAGCTTCACGCTGAATGCGGGAAGCTATGCGACAGGTGATATACAAGTGAGGCAGATTGATAGCGTCGGTGCGGTCGGGCCGGTGACTGCGTCGACAGCAATGATCACTGTTGACCAGACGGCGCCAGGCGCACCGGCAATTGCATCTGTTGCTACAGATGATATCGTTAATGCTTCCGAGAAAGCAGGGGATGTTAACGTAACCGGTACAGCAGAGGCGGGGGCGTCAGTCGAAGTCGTCTGGAATGGTACAACGCACACAGCTACGGCTGATGCCGGAGGGCAATGGACTGTTACATTTGTGGCCGGTGGAGTCCCTGCCGACGGTATTTCTCAAATCCAGGCTACGACCACCGATGTGGCCGGAAACCGTAGCGCGACTATCGCACGAAATATCAATGTGGATACCGCCGCTCCGGCAGCACCCGTTGTGACGAGCGATTTCAGCTCACCGGTAGCCGGCAACTTTATGGTTGCTGGTACGGGTGAAGCAGGGGCAAAAGTAAACCTCTATGAAGGGTTGACCCTCATCGGGTCTGCGACTGTATCGCCATCGGGCATATGGCAGGTTCAGGCAACGGATGTAACGGCAGACGGCGCACACTCACTGAGTGCAGAGCTCGTTGACAATGCCGGGAACGTCAGTGGGTCCACACCTATCAATGTGACCGTTGATGCCCTTGCGCCGCCATTGCCGGTTATTTCAGTTGTTGCAATTGATGATATTGTAAATGGCGCTGAAAAATCTGCAGGTGTGACGATTTCCGGAACAACGGAAGCAGATGCAACGATCACAGTGAACTGGGGCGGCGTTGAACATTCTACAACGGCGGATGGAGCAGGCGACTGGTCGGTAGCATTTCTATCCGGTGAAGTTCCCGCCAGCGGTGTAACGGAAGTGCGGGTGACGTCGACTGACAATGTCGGAAATATCAGTGCCGTAGCGACAAGGAATGTCGTTGTTGATGATGTTGCTACAACTCCGGTTATAAACACTGTGGCAGATGATGACAGAGTCAATGGCACGGAAAAATCTGCAGGTGTTGTCGTTACAGGTACGGCTGAGGTTGGTGCCAGTATCGACGTCGATTGGGGCGGAACTGTGCATACGGTAAGCGCTGACGCAGCTGGTGCGTGGAGCGTCAGATTCGATGCCACAGAGATTCCAACTGACGGTGCAAGCGAGGTAAGTGCTACGGCGACAGATGTAGCAGGGAATGTCAGTGTGGTGGGAACACACTCGGTGAACGTTGACACTGTCGCACCTTCGACACCGATGATTGCGTCGGTTGCAAGCGATAATATTGTGAACTTCTCGGAAAAATCTACTGGGGTCGAGGTAACAGGGTCCGCAGAAGCGAATACGACCATTTCAGTTGTTTGGGGTGGTTTGACGAAATTGGCGACAGCAAATGCGGCTGGCGCGTGGACGGTAAGTTTCTCGGAGGCGGAAATACCCGGTGATGGTGTGACGCAAATCAGCGCCACGTCAACCGATATCGCAGGTAATGAGAGTGCTGCAGGTTTGAGGGAGGTTATTGTTGATACCACGCTCCCGACACTTGCAGATATTGGCGGCGATAATTATGTCAATGCTGAGGAAAAAGCGGCGGGCGTGACTTTGTCTGGATCGGCCATCAGTGCCAGTGTTGAAGTGACTTGGGGCGGAGTGACGAAAACCGCTGCGGTTGATAATGATGGTGTCTGGTCGCTGACATTCGATTCGTCCGAAGTTCCGGCGGACGGTCTGACACAGGTTGGAGTTACTCCAATTGACGCGATTGGTAACAGGGGTGCCCAGGAAACCAAGAGCGTCATTGTTGATACGGTGGCGCCGGATGCGCCGGTGATTACCAGCGACTTCTCGTCGGCTGTTGCCGGCAACTTCATGGTTGCAGGTACGGGTGAGGCGGGGGCCGTCTTACGGCTTTACGACGCCGGCTCTTTCATCGGGGAGGTAACAATTCCTGCCAGCGGAAATTGGCAGATTCAGGCCGCCGGCGTGACGGCTGACGGAAGTCATGCGGTTACGGCAGAGGTTGTCGACCCTGCCGGAAATGTCGGCCCGCAGGCGGCTGTCGCAGTGACCGTCGACTCCTCGCTTCCGACCATGCCGGTTATCAGCGTGATTTCCGGTGACGATGTCGTTAATACCACAGAAAAAGCTGCGGACGTCGTCGTATCCGGTACGGCGATGGCCGGGGCGAGCGTGGACGTAACCTGGGGCGGCGTCACGCATTCAACGACAGCTGCGACCGATGGTAGTTGGAGCGTCACCTTCACCTCGGGCGAAGTTCCGGCCGACGGGGCGACACAGGTGAGCGCCACGGCCGATTCCGGTTTGGGACCGAGCGCCGCAGCGCTTCGTGACGTTGTCGTCGATACAACGGGCGCGACGCCGGCGATCGATGCGGTCGCCGGGGACGATCTCGTGGGATCCGCCGAAGCGGCGGCTGGCGTGACCGTCACGGGTACAGCGGAAGTGGGTGCCAGCGTCGAAGTGACCTGGGGTTCGACAACCAAGACCGTATCGACCGACGCCAGCGGCGCCTGGTCCGCGGCATTCGACAGCGGCGAGGTTCCGGCCGACGGCGCTTCGACGGTCAGCGCCGTGGCGACGGACGCGTCCGGCAATGAGAGTACAGCGGACACGCGGCCCGTCACCATCGACACCAGCGCGCCGACCGCGCCCGTGATCTCGGAGGTCGCTACAGACGATATTGTAAATGCTACGGAGAAGACGGCCGGTGTCACCGTTTCGGGTACTGCGGAGGCTAACTCTGTAGTCACAGTGACATGGGGCGAGACGAGCCACGCCACCACGGCCGATGGTGGCGGTGCCTGGACTGCGACATTCGCGTCCGGAGAGGTGCCGGCGGACGGATCGAGCCAGATCAGCGCCATCGCCACGGATGCGGCGGGCAATACGGGAGACGCCGGCACACGAACCGTCGACATTGACACTGTCGCACCATCGGCGCCCACGATCAACATGGTCAGCGACGACGATCGCGTCAGCGCGGCGGAGAAGACCGCGGGCGTCACTATCACAGGTGCCGCGGAAGCGGGGGCTAGCGTTGATGTTGACTGGGATGGTACGGTGAAGACCGTTACCGCCGATGCGGGCGGTGCATGGGCAGCGTCTTTCGCTGCCGGCGACATTCCGGCGGACGGATCGACGACGATCAGCGTGACGGCCACGGACGCGGCCGGGAACACCGGTTCCGCCGGGACCCGGTCCGTCGAGGTCGACACCGCGGCGCCCTCGGCGCCGGTCATTAGCGCCGTAGCGAGCGACGACATCGTCAATTCCACGGAGAAGGCGGCGGGTGTCGCCGTATCGGGCACGGCTGAAGCGAATGCCGCGATCACCGTGACCTGGGGGACGAGCGTCCAGACCACGACCGCCGACGGAGGCGGTGCATGGACGGTGACCTTTGCGTCCGGCGAGGTTCCGCCTGACGGATCGACGACGATCAACGCCACGGCGGAGGACGCCGCCGGCAATGTCAGTGTGGGGGGAACACGAAACATCGACATCGAGACGGTTGAGCCTTCGGCGCCGGCGATCGCCTTTGCCAACGACACGGGCTCGTCGGGTTCGGACCTCATCACCAATGACGGCCAGGTGGACATCTCCGGCCTCGAGGCCGGGGCGACCTGGGAATATACGACCGACGGCGGAACCACATGGAATGCTGGGACGGGCACGAGCTTCACGCTCGCCGAAGCCGTTTACGCGGATGGCGACGTGCAGGCGCGGCAGACCGACGTCAACGGCAATACGGGTGCCGCGGCCAACCTTGGCGCGGCGACGGTCGATGTGACGAACCCGGCGGCGCCCTCGGCGGCGCTGGCCAACGACACCGGCTCGTCGGGCTCCGACCTCGTCACCAATGACGGCCAGGTCGATGTCACCGGTCTCGAATCCGGGGCGAGCTGGGATTATTCGACCGATGGCGGAACCACCTGGAACATCGGCAGCGGCACCAGCTTCACCCTCGCCGAAGGGGTTTACGCCGATGGCGACATCAAGGTTCGCCAGACCGACGTCGCCGGCAATCTCGGCGCGGCCGGGGCGCTTTCCGGCGCGGTGACCATCGACACCACCAATCCCGCGGCGCCGACGGCGGCGTTTGCCACGGACGCGGGCTCGTCGAATTCCGACCTCGTCACCAATGAGGGCACGGTCAATGTCACGGGCCTCGAAGCCGGGGCGAGTTGGGAATACACCATCGACGGCGGAACCACCTGGAACGCCGGGACCGGGACCAGCTTCACGCTCTCCGAGGGTACTTACGCCAATGGCGACGTGCAGGTGCGACAAACCGACGTTTCCGGCAATCTGGGCGCCGCGGCCAACCTTGGCGCGGCGACGGTCGATATGACCAACCCCGGGGCGCTTTCGCTCGCCCTCAACACCGATACCGGCACGCCCGGCGATGGGATCACATCGAACGGCCAGATCGACGTGGCCGGCCTCGAAGCTGGGGCGAGCTGGGAATATTCCACCGACGCCGGCACCACCTGGAGCGCCGGGACGGGAACGAGCTTCCTGGTCGATCCGGGAACCTATGCCGACGGCGACGTGCAGGCCCGCCAGATCGATCTGGCCGGCAACACGGGCAGCGCGGCGTCGCTTTCGGGCGCGCTGACGGTGCTGATCTCAGTGGAGCTCGACAACGACACCGGTGCATCGTCGTCGGACGGGATCACCACTGACGGCCTCGTTAACGTGGTGGTGAGCCTGGGCGCCGGCGAAAGCTGGGAATACACCACTAACGGCGGCACCACCTGGAACGTGGGGACGGGCACAACCTTCACCCTCACCGAAGGCGTTTACGCCGACGGTGACGTGCAGGTGCGCAAGAAGGACAGCGGCGGCTTCGTCGTCGGCGATCCCGGCAGCCTGGGTGCTGTGACCATCGACCAGACCAACCCGGCGGCGCTGACGGCGGCGTTTACCAACGACACGGGCTCGTCCAGTTCGGACCAGGTCACCAGCGACGGCCAGGTGGACATCTCCGGCCTCGAAGCCGGGGCGACCTGGGAATATACGAGCGACGGCGGCACCACTTGGAACGCCGGGACGGGCACGAGCTTCACCCTGGCCGAAGGCGTCTACGCCAGCGGCGACGTGAAGGTGCGCCAGACCGATGTCGCCGGCAACACCGGCGCCGAGACGAATTTCGGCGCGGCGACGGTCGATGCGACGAATCCGGCCGCGCCCTCTGCGGCGCTGGCCAACGACGCCGGCTCGTCGGGATCCGACCTTATTTCCAATGACGGAACGGTCAATGTGACCGGCCTCGAAGCGGGGGCGACCTGGGAATATTCCGTGGACGGCGGCACGACCTGGAACAATGGCGCGGGCACGAGCTTCACTCTTGCCGAAGGGACATATGCCGACGGCGACATCAAGGTCCGTCAGACCGACCTTGCGGGCCATTTGGGCGCGGTCGGCGCGCTTTCCGGCGCGGTCGAGATCGACACCACCAACCCGGCGGCGCTGACGGCGGCCTTCGCCAGCGATACCGGCTCGTCCAGTTCGGACCTCATCACCAATGACGGCCAGGTGGACATTTCCGGCCTCGAAGCCGGGGCGACCTGGGAATATACGAGCGACGGCGGAACCACCTGGAACGCGGGCACGGGCACCAGCTTCACCCTCGCCGAAGGCGTCTACGCCAATGGCGACGTCAAGGTGCGCCAGACCGATGTCGCGGGCAATACCGGGGCCGAGACCAATCTCGGCGCGGCGACGGTCGATACTACCAACCCGGCGGCGCCGACACCGGCGTTTGCCAACGACACCGGTTCGTCGGGCTCCGACCTCATCACCAGCGACGGCCAGGTGAACATTTCCGGCCTCGAAGCCGGGGCGACCTGGGAATACACGACCGACGGCGGAACCACCTGGAACGCCGGGACGGGCACCAGCTTCACGCTCGCCGAGGGAACTTACGCCAACGGTGACGTCAAGGTCCGCCAGACCGATGTCGCCGGCAACACCGGCGCCGCGGCCAATCTTGGCGCGGCGGAGGTCGATACGACCAACCCGGCGGCGCCGTCGGCGGCGCTCGCCAATGACGCGGGTTCCTCGGGCTCCGACCTCATCTCCAATGACGGTCAGGTCGATGTCACCGGTCTCGAAGCCGGGGCGACCTGGGAATATTCCGTGAACGGCGGAACCACCTGGAACGCCGGCACGGGGACGAGCTTCACCCTCGCCGAGGGAACCTATGCCGATGGCGACATCAAGCTGCGCCAGACGGATGTCGCCGGCAATCTTGGCGCGGTCGGCGCGCTATCCGGCGCGGTGGAGATCGACACCACCAACCCGGCGGCGCTGACCGTCGGTCTCAACACCGACACCGGCTCGTCCAGTTCCGACAAGATCACCAATAACGGCCTGGTCGATATCGGCAATCTCGAAGCCGGGGCGACCTGGGAATACACGACCAACGGCGGAACGACCTGGAACAGCGGGATCGGCACGAGCTTTATGCTCGCCGGCGGAACCTACGCCGATGGGGTCGTCAAAGTCAGGCAGACCGATGTCGCCGGCAACACGGGCGCCGAGGCCAGTCTCGGCGCGGTCGAGATCGATACCGCCAATCCGGCGGCGCTCTCGCTTGCCATCAATACCGACACCGGCGCGGTGGGCGACTTCGAAACCTCCAACGGCCAGATCGACGTCACGGGCATCGAAGCCGGCGCGACGTGGGAATACTCCGTGGACGGCGGCACCACCTGGACCGCCGGCACGGGAACCAGCTTCGTGCTCGACAACGGCGTCTACAATGCGGGTAACGTGCAGGCGCGGCAGACCGACGTCGCCGGCAACACCGGATCGGCGGGGTCGCTGTCCGGAACCTGGACCATCACCAGCCTCGCCGTGCTGGCCAACGACACCGGCGTGTCGAGCACGGACGGCATCACCAGCGACGGCACGGTCAATATCACCCTGACCACCGGCGTCACCTGGGAATATTCGCTCGACAGCGGAGCGAGCTGGACCGTCGGCACGGGCACGAGCTTCGTCCTGGCGGCGGGCACCTATGCCGACGGCGTGGTGCAGGTGCGCGAAAAAGACGGCGGCGGCGCCGTCATCGGCAGTCCCCAGAATCTCGGCGCGGTGACCGTGGACATCTCAACCCCCTCAGCGCCGACAATGGCCTGGGCGCAAGATACCGGAGTTGTCGGCGACGGCCAGACGGCCGATGGCCGGATCAATGTCTTCGGGCTCGAAGCCAATGCGATTTGGGAATACACGATCGACGGCGGAACCACCTGGACCACGGGATCGGGATCGAGCTTCACGCTTGACAATGGCATCTATGCGGCGGGCGACGTCAAGGTGCGCCAGACCGACCTTGCCGGCAACCAGAGCACTGCCACGGACCTGGGCGCGATATCGGTCGTCGGCACGCTCTACATGTACCTCGCGAACGATACGGGCGGCTCCGCCACCGACCTCATCAGCCAGGACGGAACCGTCAATATCGACAAGCTCGAACCGACCGCCACGTCGTGGGAATATTCGACGGACGGCGGGTCCACCTGGACCACCGGCACGGGGACGAGCTTCACCCTCAGCGAGGGAACCTATCTGGCGGGCGATGTGAAGATCCGCGAAATCGTCAGCGGCTCGCCGGTCGCCGGCGAGGATCTCGGCTGGGCGCAGATCGACCAGACGGCGCCCGCCGCCGTCGGCCTGTCGCTGACCGACAATATCGTCACCGTGACCGGGCTTGAGAGTGGGGCGAGCTGGGAATATACAACCGACAACGGAACCACCTGGACGGCCGGCAGCGGCGGCACCTTCACCCTGCCTCTCGGCTCCTATGCGGCGGGCGAGGTGCAGGCGCGCCAGACCGACCTTGCCGGTAACCAGGGCGCGGCGGGTTCGCTCGGCGCGGTCACCAGCGCCGCTCCGGCGTCGATCACCGTCAGGGCGATCTCTATCGAAACCGGAGACCAGTCCCCGGCCCTGCACGGCTTGGTCGACGATCCCGACGCCGTGGTTACGGTCACGGTTGACGGCACCCCCTACATCGCCACCAATAATGGCGACGGCACCTGGACGCTGGCCGACGATACGATCGCCCCGCTGGCCTATTCCTCGACAGCTCATTCGGCCAGCGTTGTCGCGACCAAGGGGGCGGCCACCAGCAACACCTCTAACGTCACCATCAAGGTCCAGGCGGAGCATCTCCTCCAGAGTTTGCCCACTTCCACTGCTGTATTTGTCGATCAGGAACTGGCGCCATTGGAGGGGGGCGGATTCGTCATAGTTAAAACTACCGGCAGTCCCTATTATCAGTCGTATTCCACTGTTTATAACGTTGGCGGCAACGTCTTCACAGGTATCACTTACGAGGAGAACAGCGCCGCAACGGAATATAACGGAGCGGTCGCCGGGGTTTCAGGCGGCGGCCATGTGGCGACCTGGGTAAGCTTGTATGGCGGGACATACAATGTCGCCGTGCAGGCCTATAACACCTCCATCTCCGCTGCCGATTCGAAAGTCGGCGCCCTACAGATCAGTTCCACGGTTAATTCGGACGCCAATCCGGCCGCCGCGGGGCTCGACAACGGGACTTATGTCGTGGTCTGGCAAAAGAGCAGCGATATCTATGGCCAGCGGTTCAACGCCGACGGCACCAAGAATGGCGGCGAGTTCTTAGCGGCGCCGGCCAGCGGCACGCAGCAGCGTGCGGAGGTGGCGGCGCTCGACGGCGGTGGTTTCGTCACCGTCTGGGACACCGGCTCCGATGTCTATTTTCAGCGTTTCGACAATACGGGCGCCATGGTGGGCGGTCAGACCGCCGTCGCCACCACCGGCGCCAGCGAATATAATGCGCGGATCGCGCATCTGTCGGATGGGCGGTTTGCCG
The DNA here is from genome assembly GCF_006385175.1 of Emcibacter nanhaiensis. Taxonomy (NCBI): domain Bacteria; kingdom Pseudomonadati; phylum Pseudomonadota; class Alphaproteobacteria; order Emcibacterales; family Emcibacteraceae; genus Emcibacter; species Emcibacter nanhaiensis. Next base: position 19,166 of record NZ_VFIY01000009.1, on the reverse strand, counting down.
TCACCTGGTATAATTCCTCCCTCGGCGACGTCGAGGTGCGGGTTTTCAACGCCGATGGTACGGAATCGATCGCGACCTTCACGGCCAACACCACCATCTCCGGGACGCAGACAAACCCCGATATCGCCGCGCTCCCCAATGGCGGCTTCGCGGTGAGCTGGCAGGGGCCGGGCAGCAGCGGCACCGATGTCTTCGTGCAGCGGTTCGATTCCCTGGGCAACAAGGTGGGCAGCGAGGTCCAGGCCGATGTCCAAAGCCCGGCGGGTTCGCAAACCACGGCGCATGTCGCGGGGCAGCCCAATGGCGATGTCGTCGTCTCCTGGATGTGGAATGACGGCGCTGGCAATAACGGCGTGAGCTATGCGGCGATCGATGCGCAGGGCAATTTCGCTGGCATGGATGAGAAGTTAATCGGAACTGGCAGTCATGACCTTTTGGTCGGCACGGACCGTTCCGAGAAATTCGACTACAATTATGGCAGCGGCTTCCCTGTTATGCTCGGCAACGGCGGCGACGACTGGTTTTATCTGAATGAGGGCGCGCTCGGCAATCTCGGCACGGTTGGTCAGGCCGGCCTCGTCCGTATCGACGGCGGTTCGGGAACCGATCTGCTGAATATCAATGGGTCGTCTGGCGCAATAGACCTTTCGACGTTGATGCCCGGCATCGCTTTGGTGGGGATCGAAGAAATTTTGCTTGTCAGCCCCAGCCAGTCGCTGACGGTGACCTATCAGGATATCGTTGCGATATCCGACACCGACGTGCTCAAGGTGACCAGTTACAACGCCAGCACCGTCAACGCCGCCGGCGCCACCTCGCTCGGCACCCAGACCGAGGGCGGCATCACCTATAACCTCTACGATCTCGGCGGATCGGCGGCGGCCGACCTCTGGGTGCAAACGAACATGTCCGTTGTGATCTAGGGAAACTCGATATTTGCCCGAAAACACAAGGAAGTTGGCAAAAGCAAGGAAACTGGCTGAGAGAGATTTTAGTGGAAACACGAAAGTGAATAGCGAGTTGAAAGAGTGTTTCAGGGCAATATGTGGCTGACTGAATGAGAAAGGACAGTATGGTATGACGCATGAACCCACCAGTCAAAGTGTACAGGGACCCAGTCAAACGCAATTGCATCGAGAGGAGGGTAATGGACTTGACGCACAAGCCAAGTCTGGTTGTGATCCTCTGATCAAAGTTGCCATTGAAACGTCTACTGACGGTATTGCCATTCTTGATTATCGCCGCGAGTTGGAAGTTGTGGAGGCCAATCAGGCTTTCTTACAGATGCTACAACTGGACTATGAGGAGGTTCTGGGGCTCCATCCCTGGGATTGGGATGCGGAGGCAAGCAAGGACGAGATACTCGAGAGATCTCACGAGTTAAGTTATCGTGGGGGTGGACAAGGCTTCATGGAAACATCTTGGCGCCGAAAGGATGGCAGTTTGCTGCCTGTGCAGGTGAGTGTTGCCGCGTTTTCACTCCATGGCTTGGGATATGTTTATGTCATTTGCAAAGAGAAAAATGGGATTGACGGGATAGAGAGCAACTCCGAGATCGGCGAGGAGCTGCAAACTATCGGTTTTGAGAACTCTCGCGACGGAATGGTTGTAATCTCTCTGGAGAATCTGAAAGTCGTGAAAGCGAATACAGCTCTTGCAAGAATGCTGGGACGCGACCCTTCGAAACTTGTGGGTGCATGGCTATCTGATTGGGACACGCGGTACTTCCAGGAAATTTTTGCAAATAATCAGAAGCACGATGGTGAGGCAACATTTGCTCCGGTCTATCTGACACAGCTTAAGCGAGCTGATGGAGGGGTTGTGGAAGCAGAGGTCTCGGCTTTGTGCTTTACATTGAGCGGACAACTCTATCTAAATTTTGTCTATAGGGATATCGGCTGGCGCAAAAACCTTGAACGCCGACTGGATGAGACTAACCAGCGGTTCCGCACCTATTTTGATGCCACGCAACGTTTTATGAGTATCTATACCCCGGAAGGGAAACGTGTCTCAGCAGACTCTATTTCATCAACTCCTGCCGGGTCGGGTTCGGATGTTAAAGGAGATCCGATATTATGGGAAGAATCCTGCTGGATTGACGATGATGATCGCAAGCGCGTGAAGCGGAGGTTCCGGGAAGCCGTTGCGGGGGAGAGTATCTTCTTTGAAATTGATCAATGTGATGCCCAGGGTGAGATTCGAACCAAGGAAGTCTATTTCGAGCCAATTGAAGATGAAAACGGAACAGTCATTCTGGTCCTGGCCAGGAGCTATGACATTTCAGGTCTTAAACAAACACAATCGGCGCTGCGGGAGGCGAACGATCTTGCCAATATTACAATATCTTCGATGACGGAGGGTCTGATACGAACTGATATTGAGGGCGTGATCAGACTTTGTAATAAAGCAGCCGCAAATATTATCGGCACTGATGTTAAGAATATAATCGGTAAAAAAGCTGGCTCCATATTGTCGGTGTTCGATCGCGCTACAGGTCGACAGATGGCCAATCCTGTTGATGAGGCGCTGAAAGGTCGGCCAACAATAGACATTCATAGGTTTGTAAACATCAAGGGAGTTGGAGACAACTCCAGTATCGTAACCCTGTCATGTGTGAGGCTACCGGGCGGGGAAGCTGGACCTGCGGGGGCAATTCTCGTGCTGCGTGATGCTGCAGAACAGGTGGCCCTGATGGAACATTTGAGCTGGCTCGCAACCCATGATGAGCAAACGGCGTTGCTGAATCGTCGTGGTTTCTCTGAACAAATTGATGTTGCCCGGCGGACCATAACAGACAAGAACCCTGCATTTCTCCTGCTTATCGATCTGGATCAGTTCAAAGTAATTAATGATAGCTGCGGCCGCGATGCGGGGGATAAGATGCTTGAGAATATTGTTTGGGTGCTCATGACCTCTATCCGGGATGGCGATATCATTGGGCGTATCGGGAGTGATGAGTTTGCTGTCCTCTTGCATGATCTATCCCTTGATAAAGCAAGAGCTGTTGCGGAAAGACTGGTTGGGGCTATTGAGGAGTATCGTTTTCTTTACAATGCACGGGTTTATTCGGTGACTGCAAGTGCCGGCATGACTGTTCTGGACAGACCTGAAGTTCAGTCGGAAGAATTTATGTCGGAAGTTGTCGCTGCATGCGAGATAGCGCAACAGGAAGGGAGGGGGCACATACACGTCTTTCGGTTCGATGATTCCTCGATTGTTGAAGCGCGGCAGTCGGTTGATTGGCTTAATCAAATTCAAGAGGGTTTATCAGAACACAGTTTTGAACTTTTTCTCCAGAGAGTGGTCTCCCCTGAGTTAAGAACACTGGGCTATGAGGCGTTGATCCGCATGCCGAAAGAGGATGGTGGAGTGATTGCGCCTGGAGTGTTTATGCCTGCGGCCAGGCGTTTTGGCATGATCACCAAAATCAATGAAGAAGTTGTGACTAAGGCTATTGAGTTGGTCAGTGATGACAGTTTCCCATCAGATGGCCGTTATCTGGCGATCAATATTGGAGCAGCTTCTTTATGTGATCATCTATTCAGGGAATGGTTTCTGGAGCGGCTTTCCGAAAACCCGAAAGCAGCGAAACGGCTTATGGTGGAAATCACAGAGACGGATGAAGTACACTGGTCTCCTGAGGAAATAGAGTTTATAGAACAAATCCGCTCACTTGATGTCCCCGTCTATCTCGATGATTTTGGGACAGGATATAACTCTTTTGATCTTCTGAAAACGTTGACTGTTGACGGCATCAAGATTGAACGCTCCCTGGTTGCAGATATTCTCTCAAGTCCTGTGGATCAAGCCGTCGTTTCTGCAGCATGTTCTATTGCAGAAAGTCTCGACATTAATCTGGTTGTAGAAGGTGTGGAGACGGAAGAAGTCTTTGGTGAACTCAAGCGGCTGGGTGTCCCCCGGTTTCAAGGGTATTTGTTTCACAAGCCTGAAGCAGCAGAAATGGCTCTGCGGGAGGATCTGGAAATATGATCAGAAGAAAGCTCGAGGAGCTGCGGGATCAGGAAGAATTTGCGGGCACTGGAAATACCTTTGGGTTGGCAGCGACAGCAAGCTGTTACTTATCCAATTTAGGGACCTTTTTCTTGCCCTCCGTATCCCGAACTATCTTTTGAATGATGGTATGAGTGAATGAGATCGCAATATAGGGATAAGTCAAACGGCACCTGGGAAAACCCGGAAATTCTCATCGTTGACGATGATGAAGAGTTTCTGTCCGAACTGCATGAATATATCGAAAGTTTTGGGTACATTTGCCACACATCAACAACTGGTGTCGATGCTTTGAAGGTTATCAGTACCAATCTCAATATCGGTATTGTTATCACCGATGTGAGGCTCCCGATTATGGACGGGGTTGAGTTATTGGACCGGCTGCATAGTGGTGCACTTCGTGAGCGAGGTATCCAGGCCATATTGGTAACGGGACATCCCAATCTGGATGACTTGGTCCACGGGTTGGATAAAAATGTTGTGAATTATTTGGTCAAGCCGATTAATCCTGATGCGCTCAAGGAAAGCATATCGTTATCAGAATATAATTATAACGAACATCTTCAACACACCATGTTTGATCCGGATGACGACAATATGACGGACAGTTTTGTTAACAAACTCACGATCTACAACAATGTGGTCGGACAGATCAGGGGAAAGGAGAGGCCGGATGAGCAAGTTGTGGATTTTGAAAGTTTGAATTTTCCGGTCTTGGTATCTCCACTATCGTACCAGTTGAGGCCTGTGCAATCAGGTTCGGCAGTTCTGGATTACTCCGGTATTATACATTCCACGCCGGAACAATTATTTAGATCTTTCTCTATTCTTGTCCTAGCTAATCAAAATTTCTTGAGCAACAGTTTAAGCCAGGAAGCTCTACTTATTGTCAGAGAGATGCTTCAGTGTGAGAATTCAAGGAAATTGTCATTTATGACCTCCCTGTGTACTGCAACACAGTTACCTCAAGCTACGCTAGAGCGTAAAATTAACGAGTTGGAGGAGCTTAAAATCGTTGAAAAAAGGCATGATACCAGGAGTCGGCGTCGTTCATTTGTCGTTTTTACAGAGACAGGGAGGAGAAGGCTTAGAAAATTTCTTGCGAGTATGAGGTTATGCGGGGAGTTCAATCCGGATCCTTTTGAAGCGGGAAATGCTGGTGACTAGCCGAAGCGTGATATTGGTTGACGATGATGCTGATTTTATCAGCGAGATGACGGAGTATCTTGAGAGGCTTCGTATCAGGTCTTTAGTGTTTCATTCGGCTGAAGATGCCATTCATTCAATTATAAACGATCCTGATGCAATTGTTTGTATGGATCTTGATCTTCCCGGCTACGGTGGCGGGAGGCTATTGGATCTGGTTTTGGGAGTAAACCCGAAGCAGATTTTCTTTGTGATAAGCGGTTTGGATGAGATTGAGGCGGAGTTGTCTCAAAACAGGAACAGCCCGCTGGCGATATTTTGTAAACCCTTGGATATTGAAAAATTCGAAGTTTGTTTGAAGGCGTATCTTAACCGGAAATGAAAGAAAAAGATCTTCACAAGAACAGACTTGAGTTGTTGGGTGAAATGTCATCCAACATTATTCATGAGTTGAATCAGCCGCTAAATGTAATAAAGATGGCGGCGTCGAACTTGGCCAACTTTGATGGTAACGACAGAGATTATGTGGTTCAAAAAGCGCTGAAGATTTCCTCTCAAATCGATAGGATTTCACACTTCATCGGGCATATAAGTTTCTTGTATCGGCAGAATGCTTTTCGAAGGCAAAGATTTTTCCTGGGAAAGGCTCTTGGCAATATTGTCGAACTGATGCGGACATCCCTGGAACTGAAGAATATAAGTTTGGATGTAAATGTAGAGATGGCGTTACCCTATCTGGATGGAGATATTGTTTTTTTTGAACAGGCGCTACTGAACCTGGTGTTGAATGCGAAAGATGCAATTTTGCAGAAGAAACGCGACAATTCGGATCAGGAAAAAATTACGATTATTATAAAACCGGGCGCCAACGAGGCCTATTTGAAGATCTCAGTCATTGATACGGGAATTGGCGTAACAAAGGAAATTCAAGGTAAAGTGTTCGACTCATTTTTTACGACAAAGAAGGAGACAGGAGGCTCTGGAGTTGGCTTGTCACTTTCCCAGAATGTTGTGCAGTATATGGGGGGACGTATGTATCTTGAGAGTTCTGCGCCGGGGAAAACGATTTTCACTATTGTTCTTCCAATACCTGAACAAAGGGACGTGATTGATGACAGGTTTACTTCGGAATCTATTATATAAGGAACCAAATTCACATGAATTTGTTCGCAGGGAATAAGCCGACATGTGCTCAACTTTTTCCAGGACAATAGCCGTTGTAGATGATGATAAAGACTTTTTGGAGGAAATTCCGGAGCTTTTGGGGTTTTGGGGGTATAAAGCTTTCCTTTTCAGTGATCCTGTAGAGGCAATTAGATTTTTCGCGCACTCGACTTGCGATGCGTTGATCACGGATGTTGAGATGCCGTTAATGAACGGATATCAGGTTGCACACGAGTTTCTGGAACGTTGTCGAAGCGATAAAATTATTTTCATCAGCGGTAATTTTGATGCAAATTTTAGTGTGGAATTTGGGGGGGCAGACCATTATTTGCAACTTCAAAAGCCTATTGATTTAAACAAATTGCATGAAAAACTAGATGACTTGCTATCCACAGCCAGGGAATGAACTGATTTGAGGAACCGAGTGTAGGTGTGAGCGACTGAATATGTCGAATTTTACTTCGGTTCCGAGATCCTGACTGGTGAGAAGTTGCCGGGGCTGCGAATTGAGCAGGTATCCATACTATAATCTACTGTCCATGGTTTAAGTGGCGACTATCCTGATAAATATGCCCAAGTTACTTTCGATCAGCTCAATTCATGGTAAGTCGATCATAAGTCCCGAATCGATGCTTGAGTGTTTCCTGAATCCTACCGCTGGTGAACGGAAGTAGATACGCTCGGCACGTCTTTAGAAAATCTCTTTCCGGTGGATGGAGGGATACCCTGAACGTGTGGTTTCAGGGAAGAAAACTGAAATAATTAAGCAACTGTTAATTATTTTGGCTTTTCCCCTCCAAATAAACGCTAGCAGGCCTGTAAAGCGGAGAATGGCGTAGAATTTACTCACTCTTTCGTAGTATTCCAGGCTCGCTTTCCTATCGGGAAAGTGGCAGCCTTATACACATACTTGAGTGTATTTCTACGAAATGTGCTCTCTACCTGAATTGTAGATATTCTACCGTTCAAGGTGTTTGGGTTAGTGCCGTGTCGGTTTTCTGAGAGCGATGGCCCCGCCATCTGTCGAGTGTGCCATCTGGCTGGTGGCGGGGGCATCACATGCATAAATAGACTGCCGTTTTATGGAAATAGTTAACTCTTGAGGGTTGAGGCGGCGTGTGGAAGTGTCAACACAAAAGGCAAAGGGACTATAAAGTAATGATATTAAAGTGTTTACGACAATTTAGTCTGATTTTTCTTGCAGTTTTGTTTAGCAGCTTGGGGGGGCGTCTCTATGCTGCGACCAGTACAACAACGTTTAATGTTACAGCGACAGTATTGGCGGAATGTATTGTCAGTGCTTCAGATCTGGCTTTCCCGGATTATTCTGTAACCACTGGTCTTGCAGTGGAGGCGACAACAAGCATTACGGTAAAATGCTCGAGTTCAACAGCATACGAAGTTTTTCTGAATGCCGGAACTGGTAGCGGTGCGACAACGGCTATTCGTAAGATGACGGGTGGTGGCGGCAGCGACACCTTGAGTTATTCGCTGTATCAGGATGCAGCTCACAATATGGTTTGGGGTGAAACTTCTGGTACCGACGTCGTATCTGGTACGGGAGATGGGTTGGATCAGGCTATTACAGTCTATGGTCAGATCGCTGCTAACCAACCCGCCGTGGTGGGAAGTTACAGTGATACAATCACTGTAACGGTGAGTTTCTGAGAATTCTTGTCATGCGTAGGAAAGTTTGGCTCCTGTGACGGATGGTCGGTTTGGAATATGGGCTTCAATAGCTAGATGAGGGGGTGAATTGTGTGGAGAGTGTCCTTAGTATTTTTTCTGTTTGCCATTTTCATTTTGATGGGCGTTTCCTCTCTTTCAGCATCTGCAGGTACCGGGATCGTGATACGACCGATACACCTCACATTGGACGCTGATGGCTCTCGAGGCGGCAAAGTCAATGTGATTAACCAGAAGGACAAGGAGGTCACTCTGCAGGCAAGCATTTTTGGCTGGCAGCAGAAGAAGAAAGGGCATGACGTTCTGGTCAAGTCTAACGATATTATTCTGACCCCACCTATTATGCGTATTGGCCCTAATGAACAGCAAACTATTCGGTATGCATTAAAATCAGGAATATCTGCCGATCCGGAGCGCGAGAAGGCATATCGTTTGGTAATAGATGAGTTGCCTCGATCACCGTCTTCCGGAGGGGGGCTTTCGTTGCGTATGCGATATGTATTGCCATTATTTGTGGGGGGCAGAGAGGCAGAGGCGGGGCCCCTGGAGCTGTTTTACGAAAAACAGAGCGACAAATGCGTTCTTAATGTAAAGAATTCGGGTTCTCGCCATGCGAAGCTTCTGTCAGTGGAGGCGAAATCAAATAAGAACACATTTAAGTTCAGAGCGCCACTTTACATACTGGGTGTTACGACGCTTGCTCTTTCCTGCCCGACCGAGATGAAGGAGGCATCATCTGTGGAGGTGCTTAATGTAGAAAGCGATGTGGGGAATTTTAGTATTGTTATTAACGGGCGCGATGCTCGCCGTCCCTGAACAACTCGCGGCTTCATCGGTTATTTCTTCGGTGAACAACGCTGTAATAGGGAAGGAGGCCTGGACTCCCATGGTTGTAATTCTCACCATAAATGACCAAGGGGGAAAAGAGCCGATAGTTGTGTTCCGGCAGAAAGGTGTCTGGGCACTTCCAAAGGGAAAATTGGACGCGTTCAGGATCGAGGACAGTGGGAGTTATCTCTTGTTGGATGGGGATCTGTATAGGCCATTTGAGCAGGATGAGAGTGCTTCTTTTCATTATGATTCCGCACATGCTCATTTGCACGTTCAGTTATCTCCTTGCCACTATTGCCTGACCAAAGTGAGTGCCGGCGGAAGAAAAAAAGGCTCTCCTGCCGCTGTCACGTCTGATGCAGTGACGGCATTTTTTCTTGATTATGACCTTGAGGCCTATGTAGCTGATGGTAAAATATACGGTCTGGGGGCAGGCAACATTGGTATTTCCGGGAACTGGGGGGTTGTGCACAGCCGTTGGGGGGTATCGGGTGAAAAGGGCGATTTATATCATCTGGAAAGTTCAGCAATTTTCGATGATATAGAAGGGCATAGAACCTTAGTCATTGGAGATGGTATTACCAGAGGGATGTCGGTAGTCGCACCGGTTACTTATCGAGGTATCAGCTGGTTCAGTAATTTTGATATAGATCCCGATTTTGTCTCCTATTCTCTACCTATGGTGAGCGGATTGTTGATGACTTCGGAAAACGTTGACCTCAGAGTGAATGGAAGTTCCCGTTTTCAAGCCCAAATCCCTCGTGGTCGTTTCGGTATTGGAGATATCCCGGCACCGGACGGTTTTTCGGAGATCGAACTCATGACCAGGAACCACGAGGGAGGAACAACCATTGGCAGGTATCCCGTTTATATTGCAACAGAACTCCTGGGGGAGGATATTGCGGCTTATGGAGTAACGTTAGGATGGGAGCGTGACTCCTGGGCGGAAGAGGACTTCCAATATTCCCAACCATTTGCACAAGGCATTCTCCGTTACGGCTTATCCGGTAACTTTACGTTATCCGGGGCTCTCGAGGCAAATGAAAGTGTAATTGATGGGGTTTTAGGTGGCGAGGTTATGCTCGGTCATTTGGGAGTACTTTCTTTCGGAACTGGTCTCAGCTGGAAGCTGGAGCCGGATGAGGTTGGACCTCCCGTAGGATATATGTTTCGGGTCTCGTTCAGTAGAAAGTCTCCAACTTTTAATTTCGGCGGTGATGTCAGTTATGTCAGCCAGAGCTATCGGCAGGTTGGTGGGAGCGACGAACAACATGTAGAGACCCGATATAATTTTTGGGGAAGTCGGCGTTTGTTTGGGGGAATGATGAATGTTTCCGCTCATTGGATGAATAGTCGCACAGACGATGATGTTGGTTTCGTTTCGCTCAATTATTCAAGAACCCTCGGGGAAATGGGTTATTTGTCAGTTGGTGGAATGTGGATTGAAGGAGAAACAAACGAACTGGGTATTCGCTTGTCCTGGACTGTACCGCTCGGAGGTGGCAAGCGTGTTTCGAGCGAACTACAACGTCACACCGATGGAACGCGTCAAGCAAGGCTAGGCTTTGGAAAGTCGATCGGAGGCGAAACAGGCGTTGGATATAACATTGATCTGGGAGTGGGAGAGGAAATGGACGGACGCGCCATGCTTGAATACAGGGGAGCAGCCATTGACGCGCGTATGAATCTATTTCGTCGTTTTGGTAAGATGGGCTGGCATGGGCATTTGGGGGGAGGGCTTCTTGTCGCTGAGGGAAAGCTTATTGCCACCCGGGAAGCAGATCGGGGAACAGTGTTAGTGCAGGTTCCACAATTGCCACAAGTTCCCGTTTATATAAACAATCGAAAAGTTGGAGAAACAGGGGAGGAAGGGTGGCTGGCTTTTCCGCAGTCTGCCCACGTTCCAGGCAAGGTGTCGATCGATGACACAGTTCTTCCATTGAGCGTAAGCATGAATCGAACTTCAGCGGATGTTCTTGTTGGGCGGAGCAGAGTGTCTGTTGTCAGTTTCACACCGCTTAAAATTTACCGGAAAGAGGGAGTTGTTCAGTTTCTCAGTGGAGAATTTCCACCACCTGGGACCCTAGTTAAGACTATGGATCATTCCGACGCTCTACCTGTTGGTTATGAGGGGCGTGTCTATTTGACGTCTCAAACCTCTTTAGAACGTTATTTTCTGACTGTTGGATCAGAAACATGTGAGTTTGAGGTGGATTTCAATACTAATCAGTCAGAGGTTGAGCAAAATGTACTTCCAGTTTTTATCTGTCATTAGAAAGTGGTTGGTCTCACTTTTTCTGGTTTGGGGAACTATTGACCCAGCGTTCGCCAACTACAGCTGTAGTGTTTCGACAACGGATGTCGTGTTCGGAAATTATAGTGTTCTTAACCCCGCTGACGTGAGCAGCACGGGAAGCCTCAGTGTGACGTGTGAGTTGATAAGCGGTGCGACTGCCAATGTATCCTATTCTTTGGCGATTGATACGGGTGTAAGTGGATCATTCAGTCCGCGTACGATGATGAAGGGGAGCGTACCGCTCAACTATAACCTTTATCAAAAACAGAACTATTCGATTATCTGGGGAGATGGTACAGGTGGCACCCAGGCGATGCCTCCAAAGAAATGCAAGAAATTGAAAAACAAAACACCAGTTTGTCAGGATGATTTCGTGATCTATGGCTTGGTTCCAATGGGACAAACTGTTGAATCTGGAAGTTATGGAGACACAATCATTGCAACAATTACATTCTAGACAAAATAGGTTTGGCGGAGAGGAGAAAAAGGTGTGTGGAAAGCAGATTATTCGATTAATCCTTATTGCAGTTTTTTTAGTTTGGGGCAGTATCCTTGCCGGATGTAGTAGTACCGATCACTCCACATCATACGATACTCTCAAAGGCAAAACTTTTGCCGGCAAGCAGGAAGAATGCATTGTAAGGCGCATCCACTTCGTTACGGAAGAACGTATGATTCTCACTTTTTTTGGAATGGAAAAACCGTCCCTTGAGGGAGCCTATTTCTCTGATGAGGAGAACAGAGGTTTCTTTGTTATCTCCGGGGAGCCTGTAAGTTTTTATCGTGTCGAAGACACTTTAAAATTGAATACCTACCCTTGCTCATCGGTGCATTTGGTAAAAAAGTAAGCGGGAGAATGTGAACAGAGACGACGACCGTCAAATGGGGGGAGTATGGGGTGTTTTTTCGCAATCAGGGTTTTGTATTTTCAGTATGACTGAATTTAAAGTTTAAAAGAAAATGTAATTGCCAGTGGAAAGGAGGGGCGTTGTATGTTTAAGTCCCCTGTTAATCTCTCGGATATAGAGTCCAATGTTCTCAAGGAGTTGTTCCTTTACTGGTGTAAAATCAGGGGAGCAAGATCGATACCGCGGAGAAAGGATTTTCGCCCAATTGATGTGCCGCATTTATTGCCTTATATCGCTATGGTCAACGTCGAGCAGGATACGAAGAAATATCAAATTCGGTTGGTGGGGACTGAAACAGCCGAGGTGACTGGTAAAAGCATAATTGGCCAATATCTTGATGATATTCCTGGTATGTCTAAATCGGTGGACCGCTTCGATTGGGTTGTGAAGGAGAAACTCCCATATCTTTACCACGGCAGATTGAGTTGGTCCGAGAAAGACTTTCTAGAGTATGACGCTTTGGGGCTTCCATTTTCCAACGACAATTTCGCCGTCAATATCATTATGGCGGGTTTGGTTTATAGCTTTCCCAGCGAGACGGTGTGTGAAGAGACAGAGGCATCTTGCCTATGGGAGAGGTTTGGACGTTAGTAGATTTTCGGGACAGATCTAAATGAATACAAATCCTGGCATTGGCGTGCCAAGAAGAGGTGCAGCTTGTAAAGCTGCAGGGCCTCCGCCGGTTCACCGTCCCCCCCACGATAAGAGTGAACCGTGCGGAGGTCCAACCAAATCACTGCCCTCTTGTTTTGCCCATGGTTCATTTTACTCCGGGTTGACTTGGTTGGCAGTCCCAATTGTGACGGACCGGAATGTTCGTCTTGTCAAATGTGAAAAGATAAACATTTGAAGCAGGTTTTTATGTTCCCACAGACCGGTCCGTTCTTCCACTCGTTCGACTAGAGAAATCACGGATACATTCCCGGTTTCTTCTGAAGAGTTTCCGAGCCAGTGTGATGTAGGTTTTGTGCAATTCATGGTGTCTGTCTTCAAAGACGGTTGGACACTCGCTGAATATAATTTGAGTCGTGCATATGTTTTACCAAACTAAAAATAATAACTACTGCGAACCGATTGAGGCTTACTTGGCTGATTATATTGGAGACAGCAACATCACAGCGGCAAACAAATTTTTCAACTATTATTTTAAGAAAAACAAGGCCCTGTTGATTGCGTTTCCAGGCTTGGCCCGCAAGGCGAATATCCCCCGGTCGGATGTAAAGGATGAAATATGTCTTCTATTAAGCTAACGGGGCTGTTTTTGGGGCTTTTGCTGTTCTCGACCGTGTTGCTTTTACCTCCTCCGGACGGGTTAAGCGCTGACGGCTGGAAAACAATCGGTGTTGCGATGCTCATGGCGACATTCTGGGTATTCGAGCCGATTCCGATTCCTGCCACCTCCTTGTTGCCGCTGATTATCTTCCCCTTGCTGGATGTTGCTGATCTCAAGACTGTTGCGGTGCCCTACTCCCATCCGGTAATAATGTTGTTGCTGGGCGGGTTTATCATTGCTACCAGCCTGGAAAAATGGAACCTGCACAGACGCGTCGCCATGTGGATTCTGTTGAGGGTGGGTCATAATTTGTCACATGTGGTCGCGGGTTTTATGTTTGTTACCGCTCTTTTATCCATGTGGATCAGTAATACGGCAAGCACCCTAATGATCATGCCCATCGCTCTAACAGTTGGTCGGGCGGTTCTTGGTGGCGAGGCGGGACGACATCCGTTCTTAGTCTGTCTTGTCATCGGTGTGGCCTATGGCGCGAACATCGGGGGAATCGCCACGCTGATAGGGACACCGTCTAACGTGATTGCTGCCGGATATCTGAGCGAAGCTTACGGTCAGACGGTGACATTTCTTCAGTGGGCCATGTTCGGCGTACCTGTAGCTCTGCTATTGCTGCCGGCCGGATGGTTGGTGCTGACTAAGATCACCTTTCGTTTCGACGTGAAGGAAACGTCGGTAGTGTCCTCAATCATTTACGACGAAATGACTGCTCTGGGAAAAGTAACGACGTCGGAAAAACGACTTGTTGTTATTTTCCTTATGATTGCCGGTTGCTGGATCCTCAGACCTCTTCTATCGGAAATTCTCGGGCTTCCCAACCTGAACGATACAGTCATTGCACTCTCTGGTGTGCTGGTTCTTTTTCTAGTGCCGTCAGGAAATACATCCGGAGGTAATGCCGGCGCCATTCTGGACTGGGAAACTGCCAGGAAAATACCCTGGGGAATGCTGATTCTGTTTGGTGGTGGATTGTCGCTTGCTGCGATAGTAGCGGATACCGGTGTCTCTGACTGGCTGAGCAGCCAGTTGCGGGGAACCGGCCAGATATCTTTGGTTTTGTTGATGGCGCTTGTTGTTGGTTCGATCGTGTTTCTGACTGAATTCACGAGCAATGTCGGAACCATAACGGCAGCCTTACCGGTGCTTGGCCCGGTTGCAGAAGCTAGCGGGGCGGATCCGTTGTTTTTCGCTGTTGCTGGGGCTGTGGCCTCAAGCTGCGCTTTCATGATGCCTGTGGCAACGGCGCCAAATGCAATTGCTTTTTCAACTCAGATGTTTTCCATACCCGAAATGATGCGGGCAGGACTCATTCTCAATATCATTGCGACAATTGTCATCACAGCCGTCATATATGTCGCTGCTGTCTGCTGGTGACTGTGACAAACAACAAGGAGGCCTCTGATAAAGGTTATATTCAGACCTGTTAAATGGACTGACGCGGAAATTTTAAAGGAATGGCTTTCAGCAGAGGAAGAATTCAGGTTTTGGGCGGGGCAATATCTTGGTTACCTGTTTTCCCGGTGAATATTTGCGTTGCTGGTTGAACCTGTGACGATAGACCCGCTGGTCGATCCGCCGCAAGGTTAACATGAAAGAGAAGGGCCGGACTGTGCTGGAAGGGTTGCACGGTGAACAAAGCATCGTCGCGCTGTGCCGGATTGATCGCTTCGCCAAGTGTGAAGGAACGAACATTTGATGCACCTCCTTATGTTTTCGCAGACAGGTCTCTTCTTCTGTGCGTTTGATTAATTGTCTCACTAGCATAGTCTTGGCTTCTTCTGAATAATTTCCAAGCCCGGAATGGCGTAGATTTAGTGTTATGTCGGGTATTTCTATTGTTGAATCTGTTGAAAGGGATAGCCCAAGATCCTTATAGGAGAGGTTCTATTTCAGAGTACATCGAAAAAGTCAGAAAGTCGAAATTTTAGAAATAGACATTTCAGACGGAATCTGAGCTCCAATCCCATTATATTCGGAGATGGCGGTTGTAATCTTCGGGTCGATCATAGGTTGCGATAAAGGATTGGAACGCTTCCTCGAGGGGATGCCACTTGTTGTCCTGTTAGAATCCACCCTCTCCGTGTGACCAGGGAGATGGCCGTGTCTGTAGAAACATAGATACGTTTCAGACCGAGCTGACGGGCCTGGTCTTCTATGGCGCGGATCAGAGAGTTACCTATACCTTGCCGCCGGAAAGGGCGGCCGACGAGAAGTGCGGATAGCCACGGCCCGTATCCTAACTCGCTTCCGAGCGACTGGAGTTTCAATGCTGCTGTTCCCAAGACAGTATTGTTGTCATCAAGCGCAACTACGGCTAGAGGTAGGTTATCGTGCTGCAGACAGGCTTCCAAATCTCTTGTGGAGTTTCCCTTGCCCTCTGGTCCGTACCAAGACGTCCACTCGTCGACAAACCAGCGGCTCAGTGTAGGAATAGTGAAAGGTGCCTCTTTCAACAGGCATATCTTTTGTATGTTAGTCATGATCCACTATTGTTCATCTTCTGGAAAATGGACTTCTGTCAACTAAAATATTGTAATATTTCACCTTTTTTAAGCTTCAATGGCCTTCTGGTACAAGTCCTAAAAAAGGCCTGGAGGAGATGGTTTTGATAATGAGGACTACATCCCTCGTTGGATCAAGAAATCAATATGTGGGGACGTTCGACGGGTCGCATAGAAAAACAGTTAAATAATTCTAGCAAAATGTAAGAATCCGTAGAAATTAGCCGATAACTCGTAGCTTAGAATAGTGGCAGTCGGGTTTTGTCTTGATTTAGAATTATCTGAAATCTTAGGTGGTGGAGGGGTGGGTTGTTAGAACCTAGGCTTAATGAACGGTCATAGGAAGAGCAATCTTAAGAGGGTGTACGGTCTTCCTTTATCTTATTTTATCGCTCCTGGCTTTGATTTAAACGCCAACCGACGCTGGCTCGCTCGCGCATCAAGGAGATCAGCTGCGAAAGACTGTTCCTCAAAACATCTCTGAAATTAAGCCGAAGGTACCCGGAAAGACTGCACTGAAGAAAAAGAAAAGTAAAGCCCAGGCAAAATACATTCACTTTGCAGGCGTCGGGAGTTTGATGTGGGGCAGAAATCTAGCATAGAGGGCGCAATGGATTTTTTTTCAGTTCTGACGGAATTTTTAGGGTTTTACGTAATCGAATACAAGTTTCTTGTTGTTACTGATCTTGAAGGCCGACTTCTTGTCTCCAATCCGCGTTATCAAGAGACTTTCCCTGAAAAACATTCCGATACTCTCACTGAGCCGGAGAAAGATGTCTTTGCGGACCTGACATCCGGAGAAATCAGGAGCGTGAAGAAACAGCTTTATGGCGACAAACCCGAGGAGAGGGTATTGGAGCAGGAAGATCAGAACGAAAATGTGATCTCGGTGAAGTGGTCTAGCTTTGTTTTCTTTCTGCGCGGTAAGAAGTATCTTCTGAAAGTCGGAGCAAACGTTTCAGCAGATGGAAGTCTCCGCAAGCGATTATTGAATATGGAGGAAGATGCAGGTCCAGGATTTTGGCGGGTCGACAAACAAACGAGGTATGTTCACTGGTCTCCCGAGGTTTCTAAGATTCTTGGGGTTTTCGTGCGAGACTCTATGCCGACGATGGAAACCATAGGTGAACTTTTCGATGAGGATGACCGACGAGAACTGAAAAACAGCCTTGAAGAGGCGTTCGAGAAAGGTAAGCCTTTCAATCATACTTTTGTAACTACCAATATGGAAGGGGAGCGCAAGTTTATAGAGGTGAAAGGAGTTCCTGAAATTGATGCCAAAGGGCGGTTAAAGGCCGTGTCAGGCATTGTTCGGGACAAGACCCGTGAGGCCGAGACAGAAGCCAAATATGCGGACAGTAGCGAGAAATTGACATTGGTGGAAAATTATACGAGGAATCTGGAAAAGACGCTTCACCATCATGCTCTGGTTTCGATCACGGATACATCAGGTACCATTATTTTTGTGAACCAGAAGTTTTGTGACACTTCCGGGTATTCCTCCTCGGAATTAATGGGACAAAATCACCGTATCCTCAAATCCGGGAAACACAGCCCGGAATTTTATGAGGAGATCTGGAGGTGCATTTCCTCTGGAGAAGTATGGCAGGGGGAAATCTGCAATCTGAACAAGGCGGGAAAAGAGTATTGGGTCTATTCAACAATCGTTCCTTTTCTAGGCGAGAGTTCCGGTTTGCCAACTCACTATGTCTCGGTCAGAACCGATATAACAGAACAAAAGAAATGTAAGCAACGTCAGGATGTACTAATGCAACAGGCGTTGGAACTCAGCCGGGTAAAAAATGACTTTCTCGCTAATATGAGCCATGAGTTGCGCACGCCCTTGAATGTGGTCATCGGATATTCTGAAATGATCATGGAGGAATATTTTGGCAGCCTGGGCCATGAAAAATACAGGGAATATATCCAGAACATTCATAGCAGTGGAGAGAGGTTACTAGTCCTGCTTGACAATATACTGGAAATATCCAGGCTCGAGACCGGAAAATTTGATATTGCCCCGGCCCTGTTCAACATCGGAAAAGTCCTTCAGGAAAAATATGACGAATTTGCCCCTGTGGCTGCTGCCGGAGGTATAAGCCTCGCTTTTGAGAACCCTCAGCAGATTGATGAGGTTTGCATGGATGAGGGGGCCGTTCGGCAAATCTTATCCAATCTCTTGTCCAATGCCATTAAATTCTCCCTACATGGCGGTCAAGTATCCCTACGTCTGGCAAGTGATTCTTCCGGGTATCTGGTGTTCTATATCCGAGATGAGGGAATCGGTATGAGCCGGGAGGATATTGAACTTGCTATGCTTCCCTTTGGGCAGGTGGAACGTGCCCAGTCGCGCAGCCATGAAGGGGCTGGCTTGGGCTTGCCGCTGTGTAAACATCTGGTCGAAATGCATGGCGGAAGGCTGGCTATTGAAAGTGAGGTTGGGAAGGGAACCGAAGTCACAATCCTGGTGCCCTCCAATGATGTTTCCGCTGCTTACGCTCAGCATAAAAATATATGAACCTCCGTGAACTGAAGTAGGTCAGTAGTATAAAATCAAGCGAAAAAACTGAAGAGAATAAGAGTCTTGGTTCAGCTGCTAGTTCGTCCTTGATTTATACGGTAGTTGTTAAAATACAGCTGCCAACTTCAATTGACTGCATCAGTGATTGCGTGCCCCTGCAACCAATCATATGAAAAATATCTTTATATTCCAGTGGGTTACATTTCTCATATTTGGGTAGAAATATAAATACCCAATAAAATCAATGCGTTAAGTTTATAGGTTCAAATCACCCGCAACCAACAAAATAATAACACCTTGCCTCATTGCTACTATACAAGGTGTTTGGGACGCTTGGAGTAATTCAGTCTGAGTGGTGAGCAAAGATATTATATGTTCAAATATGAATATTTACAGTCAGTTGAGCCAAGTTCTGTGCTATAAATAATTGTGGCTCTACAGCTGCCGGGCTCCCGCCAGTTCGACCCCCCAAGCGAGCAAAGGCGGGGGCCTGTTTTTAGATTAGGCGTGTTCTTGGTTTAAGGCGTGCCCAGTTTAAATGCCGGCTTAATGATAATGATGAACGGCGTTCTGCATTTCATGGGCATAGTCAGTTACCATGAATATCTCGTCTACTTCAGCCCTTAAACAATCCAGAGCAGTCTGAACAATTTCGGGGTCCATCTGATGAGGTATCAGGTCCATCAGAATCTTTTCAACCTCGTCGGCGGTTGAAGCGGTGCGATATGTTCGTTTAGAAACAAGCGCTGACACAACATCGGCAACGCCTATGATCTGACCACCAAGCGATATCTCCGATCCTCTGAGACAATTG